>JAUXRT010000722.1 GCA_030681635.1 Reyranella sp. | reverse complement strand
GCCTGCTGGGCGGCGAGCCGAAGCTCGTGCTGCACGGCGGCGGCAACACGTCGGTCAAGACGCGCATGGCCGACATCACGGGCCAGACCATCGATGTGCTCTGCGTAAAAGGCAGCGGCTGGGACATGGGCACGATCGAGGCGCCCGGCCTGCCCGCCGTCCGGCTCAACCCGTTGCGCGAACTCGAGGGCCTGCAGGCGCTCAGCGACGAGGACATGGTGAACGTGCAGCGCTCCAACCTGCTCGACGCCAAATCGCCCAACCCGTCGGTCGAGACGCTGCTGCACGCCTTCCTGCCGCACAAGTTCATCGACCACACGCATTCCAACGCGGTCCTGTCCCTCACCGACCAGCCCGACGGCGAGGCGTTGGCCGCCGACCTCTACGGCAAGCGGGCCGCACTGGTGCCCTACGTCATGCCGGGCTTTGCGCTCGCCAGGAAGTGCAGCGAAGTCGGCAAGGCCAATCCCGATGTCGAGGGTCTGATTCTGCTGAAGCACGGCATCTTCTCGATGGGCGCCACGGCCGAAGAAGCCTATGTCCGCATGATCGACCTCGTGACCCTGGCCGAGAAGCGGCTGGCCAAGGAGACGCGGAAGATTTTCGCCGGCGCCAGCCTGCCCAAGGAGATTGCGAGTGCTGCGGACGTGGCGCCGATCCTGCGCGGGCTGCTGTCGCTGCCGGCCAAGAGCGGCGGGCGCGAGGCTGCCCAGCGCTTCGTGTTCGAGTTCAGGACCGGACCGGAGATCCTGGCCTTCGTCGGCGGCAAGGAGATCGCGCGCTACAGCCAGCAGGGCCCGGTGACACCGGATCACGCGATCCGCACCAAGAACCTGCCGTTCATCGCGCCTGTGCCCGAAGCCGGCAAGCTCGACACATTCAAGACCGAAGCCAAGGCGGCTCTGGAAAAATTCGCAGCCGACTATCACGCCTATTTCACGCGCCACAACGGCAAGCTCGTGACCGCCAAGAAGGAGCTCGACCCTGTTCCGCGCGTCGTGCTGGTCCCCGGCCTCGGCCTGTTCGGTCTCGGTAACACGTCGAAGGATGCGAAAATCGCGGCCGACCTCGCGGAGACGACGGTGGCGGTGATCGCCGACGCCGAGCGGCTGGGCACCTACGAGTGCATTCCCGAGCCCGACATCTTCGACATCGAATACTGGTCTCTCGAGCAGGCCAAGCTCAACGCAGCGGCCGAGAAGCCGCTGGCGCGGCGCATCGTCGTCGTCACCGGCGGCGCCTCCGGCATTGGTGCGGCCACCGCGGCGGCCTTCGTGCGCGAGGGCGCCGAGGTCGCGGTCCTCGATCGTGACGTTTCCAAGGTGAAGGGCTTCGGCATCGCCTGCGATGTCACCGATCCCGCCTCGGTGCGCGGGGCCTTCGACAAGATCGCGGCGACCTATGGCGGCGTAGACATCGTGGTCTCCAACGCAGGGGCCGCCTGGCAGGGTCGCATCGGCGACGTCGACGACGCAACGTTGCGCAAGAGCTTCGAGCTCAACTTCTGGGCCCACCAGAGCGTGGCGCAGAATGCCGTGCGCGTGATGCGCCGCCAAAACCTCGGGGGTTGCCTGCTGTTCAACACTTCTAAGCAGGCCGTGAACCCCGGCCCCGACTTCGGGCCATACGGACTCCCGAAGGCCGCGACGCTGTTCCTGATGCGCCAGTATGCGCTCGACCATGGCGCCGACGGCATCCGCTCCAACTCGGTCAACGCCGATCGCATCCGCTCGAACCTGCTCACTGACGAGATGATCGCCCAGCGCTCCAAGGCGCGCGGTCTCAGCGAGGCCGACTACATGGGTGGCAACCTGCTCGGCCTCGAAGTGACGGCCGACGATGTCGCCCAGGCCTTCGTTTCGCTGGCCAAAGCGGGCAAGACGACAGGCGCTGTCACGACCGTGGACGGTGGTAATATCGCGGCGGCCCTGCGCTAGAGTTCTCTTGGCGGGGCCCTCTCCCGGGAGGTCCTCATGGCGATCGAGACACGCCCGCTCCATCCTCATATCGGTGCCGAGATGATCGGCATCGACGCGCGCCGTCCGCTCACGCCAGCCGAGGTTGCCGCCGTCGAAGCCGGCATGGATCGCCACGCCGTCCTTGTGCTGCCGCGCCAGGACATCGACGACGAGCAGCAGCTTGCCTTCTCGCGCAACTTCGGCCCGCTCGAGGAAGGCGCCAACTCGACCGTCCGCGCCAACGAACTCCGCCTCGCCCCCGCCTTCGCCGACGTCTCCAACCTCGACAAGGACGGGGCCAGACTGGCGCGCGACAACAAGCGCCGCATGGCGTCGCTCGGCAATCGCCTCTGGCACTCCGACGCCTCGTTCCGCGCCGTACCCGCGCGCTATTCGCTGCTGAGCGGCCGCATCGTGACGACCGACGCCGGCAACACCGAGTTCGCCGACATGCGCGCGGCCTACGATGCCCTCGATGCCGGGACCAAGGCCGAGGTCGAGGGACTGATCTGCGAACACTCGCTGATCTATTCGCGCCAGCAGCTTGGCTTCACCGAGTTCCTGCCCGACGAGCGCGTCTCGATGAGGCCCGTGCTGCAACGCCTGGTGCGCACGCATCCCGTCACCGGCGCCAAGTCGCTCTATCTCTCGGCGCATATCGGCGCCGTCGTCGGCTGGCCCCGGCCCGAGGCGATGGCCTTCGTGCGCGATCTGATGGAACATGCGACCCAGGCGCAGTTCGTCTACGTGCACCGCTGGACGAAGCATGACCTCGTGATCTGGGACAACCGCCAGACCATGCACCGCGTGCGCCGCTTCGACGATCTCAACATCGTGCGCGACATGCGCCGCACCACGACCCGCAGCGACGGCCCGACGGTGGCACAGCAGGCGGCCTAGGGGCGGGCCCAGCTAACGCCCGTCGAACTCCGCGTCCTTCTTCGGAATGAGATCGTAGGGCAGCGCGAAGCCCGGCATCGCCCTCAGCCGATCGCGCCAGGCCGCCAGGTTGGGCCGCGTGTCGATCGACAGGCCGCCTTCGTGCGCAAACACCATGCGGCCCCAGCAGCCGATGTCGGCAATCGAGCAGGCATCGCCCACCAGCCACTCGCGGCCGGCCAGCGACTTGTCGGCGAAGTCGAGGGCCGCTTCCGCCTGCGGGCGGAAGAAATTGACGATGTCCTGCGAAACGTCGGGCCGGAAGCGGGCGAAATGACGGACGCGCGCCACGTTGGTGATGGCGTCGTTCTCCCACGACAGCCACTCGCGCGCCTGCCAGCGGTGCTGTTCCGTCTTCGGCTCGAAATGGCCGGTGGTGCGTGCGAGATAATCGAGAACGACATTCGACATCACGAGGGTGAGGCCGCGGTGACGCAGCACCGGCACCTGGCCGTAGCGGTTGATGGCGAGGTGGGCTGCCTCCTTCTGCACGCCGTTCTTCAGATTGACCGTGCGGAAGGAAAACGGCAGGCCGCTCAACGCCAGGAACAGCATCGGCTTGTAGCTCGAGCTCGAGGTGAAACTGCCGTGCAGAACGAGACGCCCCTCACCAATGTCGTCGGTCATAGTGTCTCCTGTGGCGCGGACCTGATCCAATTCGTACTCTCTCGCGTCCGCGGAGGAAACGAACATGACGGTGCTCAAGCGCCGCAAGGTCGGCAAAACGAAACTCGAAGTGACGGAACTGGGCCTCGGCGGCGCACCGATGGGCGGCTTTCGCGCCACCATCCCGGATGCAGAAGCGGTGAAGCTCACCGACGACGGCTACGATGCCGGTATCCGCTTCTTCGATACCTCGCCCTACTACGGTTACGGTCGCAGCGAGCTGCGCATGGGCGCGGCCTTGCGCGAAAAGCCCCGGGACAGCTACGTGCTGTCGACCAAGATCGGCCGAATCATGCATGCGATGAAGCCCGGCGAGAAGCCGCCGGCGGATTTTCGCGAAAACGGCTTGCCCGGCTTCGCGCCGGTCTACGACTACACCTACGACGGCGTCATGCGCTCGCTCGAACACTCGCACATGAGGCTCGGCCTGCAGAAGATCGACATCGCGTTGATCCACGACGTCGATTTCTGGACCACCAGGGACCGCGCCGTGCTCGATGAGCGCTTCAAGACGGTGATGGACTCGGGCTATCGCGCGCTCGACGAGCTGCGCAAGGCGGGCATCATCGGCGCCATCGGCGTCGGCATCAACGAGAGCGACACCAGCACGCGCTTCGTCAAGGCGGGCGACTTCGACTGCATGCTGCTGGCCGGCCGCTATACGCTCCTCGAACAGGGGGCGCTCGAGGAATTCCTGCCGGAATGCACCAAGCGCCACGTCTCGGTGATCCTGGGCGGGCCCTACAATTCCGGCATCCTCACAGGCGGCGTGAAGCCCGGCGCCACGCACGACTATGTCGAAGCCCCTGCCCCGCTGATCGCGAAGGCGCAGAAGATCGAGGCCGTATGCACACGCCACGGCGTGCCGCTCGGCGCTGCCGCCATGCAGTTCCCGCTGTTCCATCCCGCCTTCTGCTCCGTCATCCCGGGCGCGCTCAGCGTCGCGGAGGTGAAGCAGAACGTGGCGCATATGAGCGTAAAAATCCCGGTCGAGCTGTGGAGCGAGCTGAAGCGCGAGAAGCTGCTCGATCCCGCCGCGCCGACCCCGAACTAGGCGCCTTCACAGGCGCCGGCGGGCGTCAGCGCCTTCTGAGGCGCGAGAGCCTGCACAGTGCAGAAAGAGGAAGAATGATGAAGATCGTCGACGCGCAGATCCACATCTGGGGCCAGACGGTGACGCCGCCGTCCGGCCTGCATCGCAAGGTCGAGAGATTCACGGCCGAGGAAGCGCTGAAGGAGATGGACGAGGCCGGTGTCTCCGCCGCGCTCATCCATCCGCCCTACAGCTGGGACCCGACCTCCAACCAGCTCGCGCTCGATGCCGCGAAAAAGTATCCCGAGCGCTTCGCCGTGATGGGCCAGTTCCCGCTACAGGATCCCGAGAGCCGCACGCGCATCGTGGGCTGGCGCAACCAGCCGGGCATGATGGGCCTGCGCTGGGCGCTGCTGCAGCCCGCCGAGCAGAAGTGGCTCGATGACGGCCTGCTCGACTGGGTGTGGCCCGCGGCTGCGAAGGAAGGAATCCCCGTCGCGACCATGGGCGGAATCTTTCCCGACAAGTTCCGCGCCATCGCCGAGGCACATCCGAACCTGAAACTGATCGTCGACCATTGCGGCCTAAATCGCCACGGCCAGGACGAAGAGGCCTTCATCCATCTCGACAAGCTGGTGGCGCTTGGAAAATTGCCCAACGTCGCGGTGAAGGCCACAGGCGCACCGCACTACTCGACCAAGGGCTATCCCTTCCGCAACATCCAGGACGGGCTGCACCGCATCTTCGACGCCTTCGGGCCCAAGCGCTTCTTCTGGGGCACCGACATCACCCGCATGCAATGCAGCTACCGCCAGTGCGTGACCTTCTTCACCGAGGAGCTGTCCTGGCTGAAGGGAAACGACCTGCAAGATGTGATGGGTCGCGGTCTCTGCGAGTGGATCGGCTGGAAGCAGAAATTCTAGGCGCTACTTCTTCAGCGGCAGGATCTGGCCGCGGATCTCGCCGTCGGGGAACTTCTCGGTCATCACGTTCACGTACCAGAGACCAGCCATGACCTGGCCGGCCTGCTCCTCGGTGAGCGTGACTCCATCGGATATGTGCGAGCGATCGCGGTAGAGCGGGACGTCGATCGGCACGACCTTCTCGGCGTTCTCGCCGGGTGCCGCCGGGCCGTGCAGGTAGGCAATGGTGACCGGCCCGCTCAGGCCCACCAGGTTCAGGCGATACTCCAACACCTTGGTCGAAGGCCGGTAGACCGCGGTGAAATAGCCGCTGCCCCTCGTCGCCGTCGGCGGCACTTCGCTGGCGCCGTTCAGCGTGGCCCGGAAGTCGGTCTTGGGCAGCGTGGGCTCGCCCATGTAGAACGAGCAGCCAGCCGCCGTGAGCAGGAGTCCGAGAAGCAGGGCGCGGCGGATCATCGTTCTCAGTCTACGCTGTCAGTGCCGCAATCGTCCCCCGGGTAAATCACGCCCGGTGATGGACCGGCGCTTGCCCGTAGACCGGTGTCGGCAATCCCTCCAGCCGCGCCTTGAGCTGCAGCGCCAGGAACCGGGAATAGAGCCGGGACTGCATGAGGTTGCCGCCGTGGAACCAGAGGTTCGCCTGCGCCGTCGGCTTCCACATGTTGCGCAGCTCGCCCTCCCATGGCCCGGGGTCCTTGGCCGTGTCGGAGCCCAACCCCCAGCACCTGCCGACCTTGTCGGCGACCTCGGGCGAGATCAATTCGCCGGCCCATTGGTTCATCGACCCGTAGCCGGTGGCATAGACGACAAGATCGGCTTTCAGCTCGCTGCCGTCGTTCAGCACGACGGAGTCAGCCGTGAGCCGCGCCACCTCGACGCCCGACTTGAGTTTTATGCGGCCGTCGGCGATCAGCTCCGACGCACCGACGTCGATGTAGTAGCCGGAGCCACGGCGGAGATACATCGGCCCGATGCCGGTGTCGTCCTCGCCGAAGGTGAGCTTGAAGCCGGCGGCGCCGAGACGCGCGTAGAAATCCGCATCCTCGCGCCGGATTTGCTCGACCACTGGCTGCATGACCTGGGGCAGCGCGCCATAAGGCATCGACGCCGTCGTGAGGTCGGCGATGTCCGTCGTGATGCCAGCCGCGAGTGCTGCCTCCGAATAGAGCGCGCGGTTCTTCGCCAGCGTCTCCGCCCGCATGACCAGCGTCGGCGAACGCTGCAGCAGGGTCACGTCGGCGCCGTGCTCCCAGAGATCGGCCGCGATGTCGTGCGCAGAATTGTTCGAGCCCACGACGACACAGCGCTTGCCAGCCCAGCCCTCGCCGCCGGTGTGGTGACTGGAGTGATGCTGCTGGCCCTTGAAGAGATCGGCGCCGAGAAAGCGCGGGATCTCGGGAAAACCCGACATGCCGGTGGCTAGGACGATGTGCTTCGGCGTCATCGTGACCTGGATGCCGTCGCGCTCGACGGTGACGGTCCATTCCTGCCGGGCCTCGTCCCACGACGCGCCCTTGCACGTCGTCGAGCTCCAGTAGTCGAGCTCCATGATCTTCACATAGGATTCCAGCCAGTCGCCCATCTTGTCCTTGGGCGTGTAGATCGGCCAGTGATCGGGAAACGGCAGGTATGGCAGATGGTCGTACCAGACCGGATCGTGCAGGCAGAGAGACTTGTAACGGTTACGCCAGGCATCGCCCGGCCGCGGGTTGCGATCGACGATCAGCGCCGGCACCTCAAGGCGCTTCAGCCGCGCGCCGAGGCCGATGCCACCCTGCCCGCCGCCGATCACCAGCACGAACGGCTGGCGGCCGTAACCCAGTTCATTGGCGTCGGCCTGGCGACGGTCGGTCCAGGTGACACGGTTCTGGATGGCGCCATGCTGGACGCCCGACTCTCGGGTGGCCCCCTTCAGCTCCTCGAAACCCTTCAGCTCCATCAGGGCGGTGAACAACGTAAAAGCCTTGCCGTCCTTCAGGCGGACATGGCCGGTGCCGCGGCCGCGCGCCGTCTCGAAGGTGAACCAACCATCGCGGCCGCCGGCCACGAACGCCTCGGGCCGCACGTCGCCGAGTCGCTCCTTCAGCATGTCGGCAATCGCCGGCCGCCCCTCCAGGGTGACGATGTTCCAGGTGAAGGAAACGAGATCGCGCCAGTAGCCGTCGGCGGCGAACAGGGCGGCGGCGCCTGCGGCGTCGTCCTTTTTCAGAGCAGCGGCAAAACGGGCGAGCCAGTCGGATACGGCGGATGAGGGGGTGGTCTCTTTCATGGGGCGCACTGTAGAGGACGTGCATATCAAGTGTCTTCCGGACCGCGAGCGTCCCGCTCGCTCATGATCATGAGCGAGCGGGGCGCTCGCGGTCCCGGAGATCCTGAAATCCGCGTTTGTCGCCCAATTGATCCCACCTGTTTTCGCGGAACGATGCGAAGGGACTGGCCCCACGACCGGGTCGGGAGGATGATTTCTCCCGGGAGGGCCACGCCCATGAAATACGACGTCATCTCCGCCGACGGACATATCGACCTGATCTGGCTGCCGACCGACCTGTTCACCGCCAACGCGTCGAGCCAGATGAAGGAACGCATGCCCTATGTGGTCGAGGGACCGAAGGGGCCGGAATGGACCAGCCGCAACGGCGCCAAGTTCGGCCTGGTGAACGGCATGGG
>JAUXRT010000699.1 GCA_030681635.1 Reyranella sp. | reverse complement strand
GCGGCCGTCAAGGCGCCGGGCTTCGGCGATCGCCGCAAGGAGATGCTGGAGGATCTCGCGATCCTGACCGCGGGCCAGGTGATCAGCGAGGATCTCGGTACCAAGCTCGAGAACGTGACGCTCGATATGCTGGGCACCGCCAAGCGGGTGCGCATCGACAAGGACAACACCACAGTGATCGACGGCGCGGCCAAGAAGAAGGCCATCGAGGCCCGCATCTCGCAGATCAAGAAGCAGGTCGAGGACACGACCTCCGACTACGACCGCGAGAAGCTGCAGGAGCGGCTGGCCAAGCTGGCCGGCGGCGTGGCCATCATCAAGGTGGGCGGTTCCACCGAGATCGAGGTCAAGGAGCGCAAGGACCGGGTCGACGATGCCATGCATGCGACCAAGGCCGCGGTCGAGGAAGGTGTCGTTGCCGGTGGCGGTGCCGCACTCCTCTATGCGACCCGCGTGCTGGACGGCAAGAAGGGCGCCAATCACGACCAGCAGGTCGGCATCGACATCGTGCGCCGCGCGCTGCAGGCGCCGGTGCGCCAGATCGCCGAGAACGCCGGCTTCGACGGCGCCGTGGTCGCGGGACGCATGCTCGAGCAGAAGGACGTCAACTTCGGCTTCGACGCCCAGAAGGCCGAGTACGTCAACTTGATCAAGGCGGGCGTCATCGACCCGACCAAGGTCGTCCGCGCCGCGCTGCAGGGCGCGGTCTCGGTGGCCGGCCTGCTCATCACCACCGAGGCCATGGTGGCCGAAATCCCGAGCGCCAACGGCGGCGGCGGTATGCCCGGCGGTGGCATGGGTGGTGGCGGTGGTATGGGCGGGATGGGCTTCTAGCCCGTTCGGCGGTCATGAAGCCGGGTGTGGAGAAATGGCTCGTCTGGGGTGTGGTGTTCGTCGCCGTGCTCTGGATGACGCTCTATCTGCAACCCGACAACAATCTCGAACCTTCTTCGGGCGCCGTCACCGGGGAGCGCGTATAAGCACGCTCCCCGGTCGGCGGACCGACCCCAAGCGGAGGCTCCTATGGCGAAACCCGGCAAGCGGATGGAATACGTCTTCTTCAACGTCACCTACGAGGACGGCAGCCAGCGCTCCAACCGCCGCGTGCCGCTCGATGCTCTGGCGGGCGACGACACCGACCATTCCGCCCGCGCCGCCATCGAGGCGCAGGATCGCGAGGTGGCGGAAAAGTCGGGCAAGGCACCGCTCGCCATCAAAGGCCTTGAGCGAGTCGGCGGCCGTTAGCCGCCGCGCCTAGGGCGCGCAATGATCGCCGCGCTTACGGCGCGATGGCCGCAAGATAGGCTTCCGCCTTGGCCTGGTCCTTGGCCGCGCCGGCGAAGCCGACATAGCCGTCGGGCCGGATCAGCCGGAGCGCTGTCTTGTGTTCCGGCTCCTTGGCCGGCGACGCCGTTACCAGCTTCGGAAACCTTGCCGCCAACGCCGCCACGCTCTCGGCCGGCCCCAGCGCGGTGAAGCGCATGCCGCCGGCGCCGGCCGGCAGCCGATCGGCCCAGCGCTCGCCCGACTTTGGGCCGTTGGCGACAGCACCGTTCTTCGCCGTCAGCGGGCTCGTGGGATAGCCGATGTCCATCTCGCCCAGCTGGTCGGCGATCTTGTGCTGGATTGCGGGGAAGCCCGTGGCGAACTTCACGATCGTGTTGCGCAGGCCCTGCGCCACGGGATTGTGCATGGTCGCGGCCTCGGTGAGGCGGCTCGCATTCTTCAGCACCTGCTCGCCGACAGCGCTGCGTTCCGGCGAATAGCTGTCGAGGAGCGACGGCTTCGCCGCGCCCTCGATCACCAGCGCCAGCTTCCAGGC
>JAUXRT010000698.1 GCA_030681635.1 Reyranella sp. | reverse complement strand
CGCTGGCGGGCTACGCCGATGTGTTCCAGCGCAATGTCATGGCCTCGGGCGTGATCCCGCAGATCTCGATGGTCATGGGCCCCTGCGCCGGCGGCGCCGTCTATTCGCCGGCCATGACCGACTTCATCTTCATGGTGAAGGACAGTTCCTACATGTTCGTGACCGGCCCCGACGTCGTGAAGACGGTGACACACGAGACCGTGACGCAGGAAGAGCTGGGCGGCGCGCTTACCCACACGCAGAAGTCGGGTGTCTCCGATCTCGCCTTCGAGAACGATGTCGAGGCGCTGCTGCAGCTCCGCCGCTTCGTCGACTTCCTGCCGGCCAACAACCGCGAGAAGGCGCCGGTGCGCGCCACGCTCGATCCGGCCGACCGCGACGATGCCTCACTCGACACGCTGGTGCCCGAGAACCCCAACAAGCCCTACGACATCAAGGAGCTGATCCTGAAGGTCGTGGACGAGGGTGATTTCTTCGAGCTGTCGCCGGAGTGGGCGGCCAACATGGTGGTCGGTTTCGGCCGCATGGCCGGCCGCACCGTAGGCTTCGTCGCCAACCAGCCGATGGTCCTGGCGGGCTGCCTCGACATCGACAGCTCGCGCAAGGCGGCGCGGTTCGTGCGCTTCTGCGACGCCTTCAACATCCCGATCGTCACCTTCGTCGACGTGCCGGGATTCCTGCCGGGCACTCAGCAGGAATTCGGCGGCATCATCAAGCACGGCGCCAAGCTGCTCTATGCCTACGCCGAGGCGACGGTACCCAAGGTCACGGTGATCACCCGCAAGGCCTACGGCGGCGCCTACGACGTGATGGCCTCCAAACATCTGCGCGGCGACGTGAACTATGCCTGGCCGGGGGCGGAGATCGCGGTGATGGGCGCCAAGGGCGCGGTCGAGATCATCTTCCGCTCCGACATCGGCGATGCCGCCAAGATTGCCAAGCGCACCGAGGAATATCGCGAGAAGTTCGCCAACCCCTTCGTCGCCGCCAATCGCGGCTTCATCGACGACGTGATCATGCCGCACGGCACGCGCCGCCGGATCTGCCGCGCGCTGGCCACGCTCGAGACCAAGAAGCTCGAGAACCCGTGGCGCAAGCACGGCAACGTACCTCTGTGAGGGGCGGCGTTGTGACTTTGTCGCCCGAAGAGCGCCTCAGGCGGAGCCGGAGCGTGCGTCTACATGTGATCGTGGCGCTGTTCACGCTCCTGGTGCTTATCGCCGTCAATGCGGTCGTCAGCAGCCGCTACCCCTGGTGGCTGTGGGTGCTCATTGCCTGGATGCCGCTGATCGGCGCGCACACTGCCTGGGCCATGGGCCTGTTCGAACGAAACAAAGAAGGATCCTGAGCATGGCCGCCAAGAAGAAGGTCGCCAAGAAGAAGGTCGCCAAGGTCGCGCTGACGAAGGCTGCGGCCAAGCCCCAACGCGACAAGCCCTTGTTCGACAAGATCCTGATCGCCAATCGTGGCGAGATCGCCTGCCGAGTCATCCGCAGCTGCAACAAGCTCGGCATCAAGACGGTCGCAGTCTATTCCGAGGCCGACGCCGATGCGCTGCATGTCAGGTTGGCCGACGAGGCGGTGCTGATCGGGCCGGCGCCCTCGGCGCAGTCCTACCTGCAGATCGACAGGATCGTGGCGGCCTGCAAGAAGACCGGCGCGCAGGCCGTTCATCCCGGCTACGGATTCCTGTCGGAGAAGCAGGAGTTTCAGAAGGCGCTGGCCAAGGCCGGCATCGCCTTCATCGGTCCCGATGCCTTCGCCATCCACGCCATGGGCGACAAGATCGAGTCCAAGAAGCTGGCGCAAAAGGCCGGCGTCAGCACCGTGCCGGGCTATCTCGCCGCCATCCCCAATGCCGACGAGGCCGTCAAGATCGCCCGCAAGATCGGCTATCCGGTGATGATCAAAGCGTCGGCCGGCGGCGGCGGCAAGGGCATGCGCATCGCCTTCAACGACGCCGAGGCCCATGAGGGATTCGGGTCGGCCACCAACGAAGCCAAGGCGTCGTTCGCCGACGACCGCGTGTTCATCGAGAAATACATCGAGGAGCCGCGCCACATTGAGATCCAGCTCATTGCCGACGGTCACGGCAACTGTCTCTATCTCTGGGAGCGCGAGTGCTCGATCCAGCGCCGCCACCAGAAGGTGATCGAGGAGGCGCCGAGCCCGTTCCTCGACGCCAAGACCCGCAAGGCGATGGGCGAGCAGGCCGTGGCGTTGGCGAAGGCGGTCAAATACAAGAGCGCCGGCACGGTCGAATTCATCGTCGACAAGAACCGCAAGTTCTACTTCCTCGAGATGAACACCCGTTTGCAGGTCGAGCATCCGGTGACCGAGCTGATCACCGGCCTCGATCTCGTCGAGCTGATGATCCGGGTGGCGGCCGGCGAAAAGCTGCCGCTGGCGCAAAAGGACGTAAAGCTGGAAGGCTGGGCGGTCGAGGCGCGGCTCTATGCAGAGGATCCGTTCCGCAACTTCCTGCCCTCGACCGGGCGGCTGGTGAAATACCGCGAGCCCAAGCCCGGCCCCGACGTGCGCGTCGACACCGGCGTCTACGAGGGCGGCGAGA
>JAUXRT010000686.1 GCA_030681635.1 Reyranella sp. | reverse complement strand
ACAAGAACCTCAGCTTCGACATGGCGAGAGACTTCGTGCCGGTGCTCGAGATCGGCAACGGCACCATCGGTGTGCTGGTAACGCCCAGCCTGCCGGTGAAGAATGTCCAGGAGCTCATCTCGCTCGCCAAGAAGGAGCCCGGCAAGCTCTCCTACGCCTCGTCGGGATTCGGCGGCCTGATCCATCTCAACTACGAGATGCTGAAGCAGATGACCGGCGCGGAGATGACCCACGTGCCCTACAAGGGCACGTCGTTCTTCCAGGCCGACCTCTACGAAAACAGGGTCCAGGTCTCGATCGACAATGTGCTGGCCCACCTGCCGCATATCGCGTCGGGCAAGGTGCGCGTTCTGGCGGTCACCTCGAAGACGCGCTCGCCGCTGCTGCCCGAGGTGCCGACCATGGCCGAGGCCGGCGTGCCGGGCTTCGAATCGGCCACCAACTACACGCTGTTCGTGCCCAGGGGCACACCCGCCGATGTCGTGGCCAAGCTGAATGCGGCGGGCAACGAAGTGGTCAAGGACGCCGACTTCCGCGAGCGCATGCTGAAGCTCGGCATCGTGCCGGTCGCCGGCAGCACGCAGGCCGAGGCGCAGGCCAAGATGGCCTCCGAGATGAAACGCTGGGGCGACGTCATCCAGAAGGGCAACATCAAGCCGAGCTAGGGGCGGTGGGCCGGATAAACCACCTCACCCTGAGGAGCGGCCGCAGGCCGCGTCTCGAAGGGTGGGGCCAGTCTTGGTGTTGCCATGCTTCGAGACGCCGCGCTTCGCACGGCTCCTCAGCATGAGGAGTGTGGGTAACGCCGGCTAATGCCTCTTAGTGTGTTCCACGGTTGGCGGGTCGTTGCGGCCTGCTTCGTCATCGCCGCCTGCGCCTGGTCGCTGGGCCTGTTCGGGTCCAGCGTCTATCTGCAGGCCGTCACGGCCGCCCATGGCTGGCCGGTGGCCGACGTGGCGATGGCCATCACGCTGTTCTTCCTGGTGAGTGCCGCGGCGCAGCGGCCGGTTGGCCGCAGCATCGACCGCTGGGGCCCCCGGCCCGTGCTGCTGCTGGGCGTGGCCTGCATGACCTCGGGCGTGGCGCTGATCGGCCAGGTCTCGGTGCCGTGGCAGCTCTATCCCTGCTTCATGCTGCTGGGCATCGGCTGGTCGACGCTGTCGATGACCGGCATCACCACGACGGTGGCGCCGTGGTTCGAGCGCCACCAGGGCCGCTCGATGACGCTTGCCATCATGGGCGCCAGCGTCGGCGCCATTGCCGGCGTGCCGCTGCTGCTGCTGGCCATCGCGACGCTCGGGCTGGGACGCGGGCTGGTCGCGGCCGGCATCGTCGTCGCGGTCGTGCTGGTGCCGCTGATCTGGCGCGTGCTGCGCTTCCGCGGTCCCGCGGACATCGGCCTGCAGCGCGACGGCCATGTCACCGTGGACGCTGCCCAGCATGTCCGGCTGACGCCGCCGATCGCCACGGCTGCGAACAGCCGCCTGTTGCTGTGGAGCGCCGCGGCCGCCTTCGCGCTGGGGCTCACCGTGCAGATCGGCTTCATCACCCATCATGTCGCCCTGGCCGAGCCGCTGTTGGGCACGGCGGGCGCGGGGCTGCTGGTCAGCGCCACGGGGATTACGGCGTTCGTGGGCCGCCTCATCCTGGCCCGCATCGTCGACGGTGTGCACGCGCGGCATCTGGCTTGTTGCGTGATGGTGGCCCAGTCGGCCGCCCTGCTGGCCATCGCACTCTGGCCGACGGTGCCGGTGCTGATCGCCGCCAGCCTCGTCTACGGCTACGGCATCGGCCATGTCAGCACGCTGGGCCCGGTGGTGGTGCGGCGCGAATTCGGGGCGGCGGCGTTCGGCGCGACCTATGGCGCCGCGGCCACGGTCATTCAATTCACCTCGGCCTTCGGGCCGGTGCTGTTCGGCTTCCTGCGTGACGGTTTTAGCGGCTACGGGCCGGGCCTCGTCATCGCGGCGGCGGTCACGATGAGCGGCTGCCTGGCCTTGTTGATCGGTGGTGAGATCGGTAGGCGCCGGAGCAGACCAGCCTGAGGGCCGGCCTCGGCTTTTAGCGGCAGACGAGCCCGTCGGGCGCGCGGCGGTTGCGTTCGACGTCGTACATGCCTTTGACGTAGTTGTTCTTCCTGAGCTTGCCCTTGACCTCGATCGCGTTGCCCTGCTTGCACGGCGGGTCGCTGGAAAAGGCGACCAGGCCGAAGTCGCAGCCGGTCTTCTTGTCCGTGAAGAAGATCACGCCGATGCCGGCGACCTTGTCGACCGTTCCCGCGAGCGCCACGTCCTGGCCCTCGAGATTGTCGCAGGAGCCGGCCGCCGTCGCCTCGCCGGACAGGCTGAAAACGGCCGCCAGCGCAGCCACGGAAACTGCAAACGCTCTGAACATCGTCTCGCTTCCCCACACCGGGATGATGACCAAGAATACGCGGACTTTCGCGGCAGGTGAAGGGGCGGGGTTGCGTCCTCGCGCCGACTCGATGATGGTTGCGACCATGGATATGCTTGTTTCTGCACAAACCGAGCACTTGCCCGAGCACCTCCCTGAACATGTGGACGTGCTGATCGTCGGCGCCGGCCTCTCCGGCATCGGCGCCGCCTGGCACCTGCAGAAGAACTGCCCGGGCAAGAGCTACGCGATCGTCGAGGCGCGCACCGCGAGTGGCGGGACATGGGATCTCTTCCGCTATCCCGGCGTCCGCTCCGATTCGGACATGTATACGCTGGGCTACCGCTTCCGGCCGTGGAAGGACGCCAAGGCGATCGCCGACGGGCCCTCGATCCTGTCCTACATCCGCGAGGTCGCGAGCGACCACGGCATCGATCATAAGATCCATTACCAGCATCGCGTGATCGGCGCCGCGTGGTCGACGCCGGATGCGAAGTGGACCGTCGAGCTGGAGCGCGGACCGGACAAGGAACGCGTCTTTATCTCGTGCGGCTTCCTCTGGATGTGCAGCGGCTACTATCGCTACGAGAAGGGCTATGTGCCGGAGTTTGCCGGCATCGACGGCTTCAAGGGCAGGGTGGTGCATCCGCAGCACTGGCCCGAGGATCTCGACTATGCCGGCAAGAAGGTCGTGGTGATCGGCAGCGGCGCGACCGCCGTCACGGTGGTGCCGGCGATGGCCGAGACGGCGGCGCAGGTGACGATGCTGCAACGCTCGCCGACCTACGTGGTGGCGCGCCCGGCGCAGGACCCGATCGCCAACAAGCTCAGGCGCCGGCTGCCGCTCAAACTCGCCTACATGCTGACGCGCTGGAAGAACGTGCTTTTAGGCATGTATTTCTACCAGATGTGCAAGCGCAAGCCGGACAAGGTGAAGGGCCTGATCCTGGGTGGCGTGCGCCAGATGCTGGGGCCGGACTACGACGTCGATACGCATTTCACGCCGCGCTACAATCCATGGGACCAGCGGCTCTGCCTGGTGCCCGACGCCGACCTGTTCCGCGCCATCCGCAAGAAGAAGGCGTCGGTCGTCACCGATCACATAGAAACCTTCACCGAGACCGGCATCCGGCTGAAGTCGGGCGGCGAGCTCGAGGCCGACGTGGTGGTGATGGCGACCGGCCTGGTGCTGCAGCCGCTGGGCGGCGCGAAGCTCGTCGTCGACGGCCAACAGGTGAAGCCGCCCGAGACCATGATCTACAAGGGCATGATGTATTCCGGCGTGCCCAACCTCGCCTCGGTATTCGGCTACACCAACGCCTCGTGGACGCTGAAGGCCGATCTCGTCTGCGAATATGTCTGCCGCCTGCTGAACCACATGGACCGCACCGGCGCCCGACAGGCGACACCGCGCAACGACGATCCGACGCTCACCGAGGAGCCGTGGGTCAACTTCTCCTCGGGCTACATCCAGCGCGCGCTGGCGCACCAGCCCAAGCAGGGCAGCAAGCGGCCTTGGAAGCTCTACCAGAACTACGCGCTCGATCTCGTGAGCCTGCGCTACGGCTCTGTGAAGGACCGCGCGATGGTGTTCTCGAAGTAGATGAGCGCCCCGGTCAATTCGCCGGCTCGCATTCTCATGGCGAGCCTCGTGGGCACGACGATCGAGTTCTTCGACTTCTACATCTTCGCCACCGCGGCGGTGCTGGTCTTCCCGCATTTGTTCTTTCCGGCGAGCGATCCGACCTCGGCGGTGCTGCAATCGTTCGCGACTTTCTCGATCGCCTTCTTCGCCCGGCCTTTGGGCGCGGCGCTGTTCGGCCATTTCGGCGATCGCATCGGCCGCAAGGCCACGCTGGTGGCTGCCCTCATGACCATGGGCCTGTCGACGGTGCTGATCGGCTTCCTGCCGGGCTATGAGCAGATCGGCGTGCTGGCGCCGCTGCTGCTGGCTTTGTGCCGGTTCGGCCAGGGCCTCGGGCTGGGCGGCGAGTGGGGCGGGGCGGTCCTGCTGGCGACGGAGAATGCGCCTCCTCACAAGCGCAGCTGGTACGCCATGTTTCCCCAGCTCGGCGCACCCCTGGGTTTCGTGCTGTCGGCAGGGTCGTTCCTTCTGCTGACGGAAACGCTCAGCAACGCGCAGTTCCTGGCATGGGGCTGGCGGTTGCCCTTCGTGGCGAGCCTGCTGCTCGTGCTGTTGGGCCTCTATGTCCGACTCAGGATCACCGAGACGCCTGAATTCCAGAAAGTCGTCGAGGCGCGGGAGAGGGTCGCGGTGCCCCTGGTGGTGCTCGTCCGCAGCTACAAGCGCGCCCTTCTGCTCGGCACGATGGTCGCGCTCACGACCTTCGTGCTGTTCTATCTCATGACGGTGTTCACCTTGAGCTGGGCCACGAGCAGGCTCGGCTATTCCCGCGAGCAGTATCTCATCGTGCAGCTGATCGGCGTCGCCTTCTTCGCGGCAACCATCCCGCTGTCGGCCTGGCTGGCGGATCGGTACGGGCGCCGTGGCGTCCTCATCGCGGCGACCATCGGCACGGGCGTCTTCGGCTTGCTCTTTCAGCCGCTGCTGGAAGGCGGCCTGGCGGCTGCGCTCGCCTTCAACATCGTCGGCCTCGCGCTGATGGGCTTCAACTACGGGCCGATCGGCGCCGCGCTCGCGTCGCCCTTTCCGGTGACCGTCCGCTACACCGGCGCCTCGATGACCTTCAACCTCGCGGGCATCTTCGGCGCTTCCCTGGCGCCTTACATTGCGACCTGGCTCGCCCTTCGCTTCTCGCTGGCCTGGGTCGGCTACTACCTGCTCGCCGCCGCCATCCTCACCCTGGTCGCGATGCTGGTCAGCCGGGACGACGAACTGTCGTCCTGAGTTCTCAGGTGAAGGACACGCTCACCGCGCCGAACGGTCCGAAATCTGCCACGTAGGTTTCGCCGGGCTTGGGCGCCAGCATCCCCGTCAGCGTGCCGGTGCTGACCATTTGGCCGGCTTTCATCCCGACGCCGGTGCGCGAGAGTTCGTTGGCGAGCCAGGTGAGCGGCACGACAGGGTGATCGAGGGCGTCGGCGGCCGTGCCCTTGCGACGGAGTCGGCCGTTGGAGGAGAGTGTCGCTTCCTGGCCCGCGATGTCGCGCGTCTTCCAGTTCTCGATCGCGGGGCCGTAGACGATCGTGCCCGAGCCCGCACCGTCGGCCAGGATGGCGGGCAGCGGCGGGAAGGCCGCATCATGGATGAAGCGGCATTCCGCCAGTTCGAGGCCGGGATGCAGCGAGGCGACGGCGTCGGTCACCTCGTCCTGGCCATAAGGTTTTGCGCGGGGCGGCAGGTCGATGCCGAGCCTGGCCTGGTACTCGACCTCGGGGATCGGGCTTGCCAGCACTGCATGCACGGCGCTGAACGGCGTCTCCTCGACGAAGTAGGTGCGGCCGTAGATCGGCGAATCGGTGCGCAGCGCCTGTTGCATCTCTTCCTTGAAGGCCGCGATCTTCCAGCCCCGCACCGGCCAGCCCAGCTCCTCGGCCACCATGCCGGCGATGCGATAGGCGGTCGCACTGTCGGGCGGTACGAGATGTGCGGCGAGGCCGCTCTGCTGGCGGCGGTCGCGCCGGAGAGAGGCGAGGAGGCGGGCGAGTTCCCGTTGCGCTGTCGTGTCCATCGGTGTTCCTTAGCAGGAATTGGAGGAGACACGATGCGCAGCCAAGCCGAAAAAGGACGCCTGTTCCGCGAACTGCACCAGAGGCCGGGCCTGTTCCTGCTGCCCAACCCGTGGGACGCCGGCACCGCCAAGCTGCTGCAGTCGCTGGGCTTCGAGGCATTGGCCACGACCAGCCTCGGCATGTCGAATGCGCTGGGCCGGGTCGACGGCGACAATTCCGTCAGTCGCGCCGAGCTGATCGAGAATTGCCGCGTGATCGCCGAGGCGACCGACCTGCCGGTCAATGCCGATCTCGAGAACGGCTATGCCGACGATCCCAAGGAAGCAGCGACCATCCTGCGCGACGCGGCCGAGGCCGGCATCGTCGGCGGCTCGATCGAGGACTGGAGCGGCGAGAAGATCTACGATTTTAACCATGCCGTGGAGCGCGTGGCGGCGGGTGTCGAGATGGCGCGCTCGCTTCAGGTGCCGTTTACCTTCGTTGCGCGCGCCGAAAACCTGATCCGCGGCCGGCCCGACCTCGACGACACGATCAAGCGGCTACAAGCCTTCGAGAAGGCCGGTGCCGACGTGCTCTATGCGCCGGGAGTGAAGGATCTCGCGACCATGAAGACGGTCGTGTCGGCGGTCACCAAGCCGGTGAACGTGGTGATGACGGGCGGCGATCCCGACCTCACCGCCGACCAGATCGCGGCAACCGGCGTGAAGCGCATCAGCATCGGCGGCTCGCTGTCGCGCCTGGCACTCGCTGCCTTCATGAAGGGCGCCAAGGAGATGAAGGGTGGCGGCTTCCAGTGGATGCGCGAGACGATGCCGACCAGCGACCTCAAGGCGGTGTTCGGCAAGCAGGCCTAGGCTGCCGCGCGATATTTTAGCCCGATGAGCGCCCGGACCGGCTCGTCGCCGATCTGGCGCAGCAGCGAGGCGAGGTCGTAGTGGAAGCCCTCACTCAGCATCAGCCCGTCCCTGAAACCCAGGACCACGACGAAGGGAATGACGATGGGCTGGCCGGTTGGCGCGATGCCGAGGAAGGGCCCGACATGACGGCCACGCCAGGTCGTCTCGCCGATGTAGCCGCCGTCGTCGGTCCAGGCGGCGATCTGGCCGGGCTCGCGCTTTACCGTGACATCGAAGGTGGTCCACCATTGCCGGTAATGCGCGGCGGCACCGTTGCGGCCGTGCCAGACCTGGCCGGTGGCGTGGTCCTCGAAGCGGCACTCCGGGTGCAATGTCGCGAGTGTCGCCTCGAGGTTCTGGGCGTTCTCGGCCTCGACATGGCGGCGCACGAGGGCGGCGAGCTCTGGGTTCATGGGTCTGTCTCCTCTATATTCGATATCTGACAACATATAAGAAGGCTGATATGAATCGCAAGGTGACTATCCCCAGGCCGGGCGAGGGCAAGCGCGGACCCGACGGCCACCTGGGCTACCTGGTGCGCCAGGCCAACGTTGCGGTGCGGGCGGCGATGGAGCGGGCGCTGGCCGATCTCGACGCCACGCCGGCGCAGTTCGCGGTGTTGACCATGATCGTGGCCTATCCCGGCGTCTCGGGTGCCGCACTGGCGCGGCTCACGTTTCTCACGCCGCAGACCATCAATGTGATCGTGCGCAACCTCGAGAGGGGCGGCGCCATCCAGAAGTCGGCCGACGCCGTCCACGGCCGCATCCTGCGCCTGCAGGCGACGGCCAAGGGCCAGGCGCTGCTGAAGCGCTGCCGGGTCAGGGTGATGGAGGTCGAGGACCGCATCGCCGGCCTCGCCGGCAAGGACGAGGACAAGATCGTGCGGCGCTGGCTGGCCAGCGTCGCCGAGGAGCTGGGCGGCCGTTAGGCCAAAATCCTAGGCCAAAATCTTCTGGCGCTCGGGATCGACGGCAGCGCCGGCAATGCGGGTCGCGGCGTGGCGTTGCGTAAAAGCCTCGACCTCGTAGTCGGCGTGGCCGGCCTCTTCCGCCGCCACGTAGCCGAAGGCCACGGCCTTGCCGATCGTGTGGCCCCAGCCGGCGCTCGATGTGACGCCCAGCACCTTGCCGCCCCGCCGGATCGCCTCGCCGCCATAGAGCTGGACCGGCGCATCGACCAGCAAGGTGATCAGCTTGCGCTTCGGACCGTCGGCCTTGGCCTTCTCGAGGGCGGCGCGGCCGATGAAGTCGGATTTCTTCTTGAGCGACACGGCAAAGCCCAGACCCGCCTCGTAGGGCGTGTAGTCGGGCGTGATGTCGGAGCCCCAGTAGAGATAGCGCTTCTCCAGGCGCAGCGAATCGATGGCGCGATAGCCCGCGTCGGCCAGGCCGAACTCCTGGCCGGCGGCGGAGAGAAGCTCGTAGACATGGGCGGCATATTCGGTCGGCAGGTGCAGTTCCCAGCCCAGCTCGCCGAGATAGGTGACGCGGAGCGCCAGCACCGGGGCGTAACCGATGCGGAGCGTGCGCGCCGTCATGTAAGGGAAGGCCTCGTTGCTCACATCGCCGTCGGCGACCTTCTCCAGGATGCGCCGCGCCAGGGGGCCCGCGAGATTGATCGTGGCGCGAGCCGAGGTGAGATCCTGCAGTGTGACCGAGCCGTCGGCCGGCAGGTGCTTCCGGATCCAGCCGGTGTCGCGCACGCCGAAGGCGCTGCCGGTCACCATGTAGA
>JAUXRT010000682.1 GCA_030681635.1 Reyranella sp. | reverse complement strand
ACCAGAGCGTCTACGACAATCGCGCCAAGCCCAATCCGCTGAAGCAGGCTTATAGCCAGAAGGACATGCAGGACTGGGCCCGGCTCTACGGCCTCGCGATCAAGTTCCCACCCACCGTCTTCCCGGTGAACAGCGTGAAATGCATGCGCGGCGCCTTTGTCGCCCTCGACGAAGGCAAGCTCGCGCCCTACGCGACGGCCGCCTTCGAGGCCTACTGGAGCGACGACCGCGACCTTTCCAAGGAGGACGTGCTGGCCGACATCGCCCAGCGCGCCGGCATCGAGCGCCAGCGCTTCTTCGCCGGCATCGAGACCGATGGCTGCAAGGCGCGGCTGCGCGCCAACACCGACGAGCTGATCGCCCGCGGCGGCTTCGGCAGCCCGACGATCTTTGTCGGCAACGACATGTTCTTCGGCAACGACCGCATGCCGCTGGTCCGCGCCGCCCTGCTGGATTCCTGAGGAGGCAGCATGAACGCCAACGACGATCCGCAATTCTGGGCCAGGGCGAAGGCCCATCTCGTGCGCTACGGCGGCGCCTTCGCGCCGCTGATCGCGGAGAGTGCCGCCGGCAACTATTTCACGGACGCGAACGGGCGGAATATCCTGGATTTCACCTCGGGCCAGATGAGCGCCATTCTCGGCCACAGCCATCCCGAGATCGTCGAGGTTGCGCGTCACTGGATGGGCGAGCTTGACCATCTCTACTCGACCATCCTCTCCCGTCCTGTCGTCGACCTGGCGTCGCTGATCGCCGATATCTCGCCCGGCCATCTCGACCGCATCCTGCTGGTCTCGACCGGCGGTGAGTCCAACGAGGCGGCCCTGCGCATGGCCAAGCTGGTGACGGGGCGGCACGAGATCGTGGCGATGAGCCGCTCCTGGCACGGTGTCACCGGCGGCGCCGCATCGGCCACCTATTCTTCTGGTCGCAAGGGCTACGGTCCGCCGGCGCCGGGCGCGCTGGTGCTGCCTGCCCCCGATACTTACCGATCACGCTTCATCGACGCCCGGGGCATCTACGACTGGCAGTCGGAACTCGAGTTCGGCTTCGAACTGATCGATCGCCAATCGAGCGGCGCCCTGGCGGCCTGCATCATGGAGCCGATCCTGAGTTCGGGCGGCGTGCTCGAACCGCCGGAGGGCTACGTGGCGGCGCTGGCCGAGAAATGCCGCGAACGCGACATGCAGCTCATCTTCGACGAGGCCCAGACCGGACTCGGCCGCACCGGTCATCTGTTCGCCAGCGAACGCGACGGCGTCGTGCCGCAGTATCTCACCCTCTCCAAGACCCTGGGCGCAGGGCTGCCGCTGGCGGCGATGCTGACGACGCCCGAGATCGAGGACATCGCCGCGGAGCGCGGCTTCCTGTTTTACACCACCCATGCCTCCGACCCGCTGCCCGCGGCGGTCGGCCTCAAGGTCATAGAAATCATCCTGCGCGACCGCCTGACCGAGCGGGCTGCCGTCATGGGCAAACGGCTGAAGGACGGTCTGCTGGCGCTGCAGCAGCGCTACGACTGCATTGGCGACATCCGCGGCCGCGGCCTCCTGCTCGGGCTCGACCTGGTCAAGGACCGACGGTCGAAGGCGCCTGATCCGGAGCTCGCCCAAAGCGTCGCCCGGGCGTGTCTCGACCTCGGCATGATGACCAGCGTCGTCCGGGGAGGGCTCGGGATATTCCGCATTGCACCGCCAATGACAATCACGGACGAGCAAATCGACCTTGGCCTCGAGATCTTCGACCGGGCGCTGGCCAAGGTCATACACTAAAAATTCCCAGCTTTTCCGGGCCTTGCTGCCCTCAGTACGGCGCCGGGCGGTAATTACGTTTGAAACACGCCTCTAACTGTTGTACCCGCTGGCGGTTTCCGGCCAACGCGTTGGGAGTGTACGGATGATCAAGATGCTTTCGCAGGCGACAATTCTGGTGGCAGGGATCCTGACGTTGGGTGCTTGTACGCTCAACCAGGCCAAGACCACGGCGCCTGTCGCCAAGGCCGCGGCGCCCGACTATCAGGCGCCCGTTCCGGCGAGCCCGCCCGCGGGCAACATTCGGGCCTATTGCTACAATGCCGCCGACCTGGCGGTCGTTCGTGCACGCATGGTGCAGCAGGAGCTCGTGGTGGCGACCCTGCAGTGCCAGAACCCCGGCGGCAGCCGCGCCTTCGAGGCGCCCTACAGTTCCTTCATCGGCAAGTACCAGGCGGAACTCAGCAGCAACTCACGCGCGCTGACGGAAGTCGCCCGGCGCAAGCGGTTGAACGTCGACGTCTTCGTCACCGAGGTCGCAAATCGCACGGCTCAGCGCGCGCCGGTCGACAAGGAATTCTGCTCGCGCAGCAAGCGGGCACTGGACTGGGCGCTCGACCCCAAGGTGTCGTCGCTGAACGAGGTTCCGCCGCCGTTCGATCTCGGACCGGAAATGAACATCTTCCCCTGCCCCGCCCAATAGCGGCGCAGGCGACAAAAAAAGGCGGTCCGAAGGGACCGCCTTTTTCCGTTTCGCCTCAGTCGGGAGAAGCTATCGGTCGGAAGTTTCTACTGGATGACGATCTCGACGCGCCGGTTCTGCGGCTCGCGGACGCCATCCTTGGTTGCCACCAGCAGCGCCGTCTCGCCCCGGCCGACGACCGTGATCGTGTTTGCCGGCACGCCCTGGCGCACCAGGGCTGCCTTGACCGTGTTGGCGCGGCGCAGCGACAGCGCCATGTTGTAGTTCGCCGGTCCCGACGTGTCGGTGTGACCGGTGCAGGTCAGGCGCGCGTTCTGGCCGGATTTGGCGGTCGCAGCCGCTTCCTTCACGATGTCCATGGCGCGCGGCGTCAGGGACGATTTGTCGAAGTCGAAGAACACTAGGAAGTTCTTCACCGGCGGCGGCGGCGGCGCAGCCGCCTGAGGCGCGGGCTCGTCGCAGGCGCCCAGAAGGAACGCAGCCGCGACGACGGCCAAAAGCTTCTTGATCATGATCCTGTCTCCCCCATTGCGTAGCAGGACGAATACTAGCGCTGATTGGGGCACGGTCGCCAGAACAACTATGGTTTCATATGTGCTGAGTCGCGCCGCGGGTGCCGGCTTGGCGCGGTGAATCGGCAAGGCGCGACGTCGCCGCCCGAAGGACCGCCCTATAGCCCGGTTTGAGCTCCATCCGGCGTCCGCTGTTCCCGGCGAGC
>JAUXRT010000670.1 GCA_030681635.1 Reyranella sp. | reverse complement strand
GGTTTCCGCCGAACTTCACGTCGGCCGCGAGCTGTTCTCCTTCGGCACCGCCGTGTCGATGCTGCTGATGGGGGCCGTGGCACCCTTTTCGGGCCGGCTGGCCGACCGCTTCGGCTCGGCCCCCACCATCGCCGGCGGCGGCGCGGTCTATGTGCTGGGCATGATCGTGACGGCGACCATGCACGACGGCTTCATGCTGATCCTGGGCAACATCCTGGTCGGCATCGGCCTCTCGGCCGCGACCTTCGGCCCGGTCCTTGGCGTGATCCTGCGCGTGGCCCCGCCCGAGAAGCAGGCGCTGGCCGTCGGCATCTGCTCGGCCGGCGGCTCGTTCGGCCAATTCTTCATCGTGCCGCTGGCGGCGGTGCTGCAGAGCTATTTCGGCGACTGGCGGCCAACCATGTGGGCGCTCACGATCCTGGCCGTCCTGATCATCGTGCTGCCGATCGGGCTGAACGACCGCAAGGAGATCGCCGCCTCCAAGAAGGGCAGCGGCGGCTCGCAGACGACCCGCGAGGCGCTCTCCGAGGCGTTCGGCCTGCGCAGCTACGTGCTGCTGGTGACCGGCTATTTCGTCTGCGGCTTCCACGTCGCCTTCGTCGGCGGCCATCTGCCGGCCTATATCTCCGACAAGGGCATTGGCCTGTCGCTGTTCGGCATCGAGCTGACGCCGATCGAGCTCGGCGGCTGGGCGATCGGCATGGTCGGCCTGTTCAACATCGCCGGCGCCATCCTGTGGAGCTCGATGGGCGGCCGCTACAAGCGCAAGAACCTGCTGACCCTGCTCTACCTGCTGCGCTCGCTGGTGTTCCTGGGCTTCATGATCGCCCCATTGTCGGCCGCCTCGGTGCTGATCTTCGCGGGCTCGCTGGGCTTCCTGTGGCTGGGCACCGTGCCGCTCACGACGTCGCTGGTCGGCTATATCTTCGGGCCGGTGCATGTCACGATGCTGAACGGCATCGTCTTCTTCGGCCACCAGCTCGGCAGCTTCGTCGGCGGCTGGGGCGGCGGGCTCCTGTTCGACCTGCAGGGCAACTACGACATGATGTGGTGGATTTCGATCGCGCTGGGCCTCGTTGCGGCGGCCATGCATTGGCCGATCGTCGAGGAGCGGCTCACGCGGTCCGCCGCAGTCCCACAGCCTGCATGATGGCGGGCTGGCGCGCAGCACTGCTGTGGGGCGCCGCCGCCCTCGTCGTCGCCGCGACCGCACTCTCGTTCGTGATGTGGGGCCTAAATGGGCCCGCCTATCTCGTCGACCTGATCGCCGCCTACTGCCTCTGACACGGCAGCACGTAAGCCTCGCCCTGAGGAGCGCCGCGAAGCGGTGCGTCTCGAAGGGTGGCTACAGTCGTGATGTTGCCCATCCTTCGAGACGCGCGCTGCGCGCGCTTCTCAGGATGAGGTGATACACGCTGCAGTGCTGACTACAGGACGAACTTGCTGAGATCGGTGTTCTTGGCGAGTTCGCTCACATGGGCGCGGACGTAGGCGGCATCGATCTCGATCTTGGTGCCGGGCTTGTCCGAGGCGGTGAAGCTGATCTCTTCCAAGAGCTTCTCCATCACCGTGTGCAGGCGCCGGGCGCCGATGTTCTCGACCGTCTCGTTGATCTCGGCCGACAGCCGCGCCAGCTCGTCGATGGCGTCGTCCTTGAAATCGAGGTCGACCTTCTCGGTCGCCAGCAATGCCTTGTACTGCTTGACCAGGCTCGCCTCGGGCTCGGTCAGGATGCGGCGGAAATCGTCCTGGCCGAGCGAGGCCAGGCTGACGCGGATCGGCAGCCGGCCCTGCAGCTCGGGCAGCATGTCCGAGGGCTTGGCCATGTGGAAGGCACCGGAGCAGATGAACAGCACATGGTCGGTCTTCACCGGGCCGTGCTTGGTGTTGACCGTCGTGCCCTCGATCAGCGGCAGCAGGTCGCGCTGCACGCCCTCGCGGCTCACGTCGCCGCCGCCGCGGAACTCGCTGCGCGCCGTGATCTTGTCGATCTCGTCGATGAAGACGATGCCGTTCTGCTCGACCGATTCGCGGGCCTCGCGGACCACGCGCTCCTGGTCGAGGAGCTTGTCGCTCTCCTCGCGCATCAAGGCCTCGTGGCTCTCGGCCACGGTCATCTTGCGCTTCTTGGTGCGGCCGCCGAAGGCCTTGCCCAGCATGTCGCCGATATTGATCATGCCGACCGAACCGCCGGGCTGGCCGGGCACCTCGAACTGCATCGGCGAGCCCGCGTCCGCGACCTCGACCTCGATCTCGCGCTCGTTCAGCTCGCCGGCCCGCAGCTTGTGGCGGAAGCGCAGACGTGTCTCCTCACTGGCGTTGGAGCCACAGAGCGCATCGAGCACGCGGTCCTCGGCGGCCATCTCGGCCTTTGCACGCACGTCCTTGCGCAGCCGCTCGCGTGTCATGTCGATGGCCGCTTCCATCAGGTCGCGCGCGATCTGCTCGACGTCGCGGACGACATAGCCCACCTCGGTGAATTTGGTAGCCTCGACCTTGAGGAACGGCGCATTGGCGATCTTGGCCAGGC
>JAUXRT010000667.1 GCA_030681635.1 Reyranella sp. | reverse complement strand
GCCGCGGCCGGGGGCCCAGGACCGGCGCGGCGAGAACGGCACGTCGACCGCCGTGGCGGCGAGGCCATAGCTCACGCGAAGCGCCCGCAGCACCGACACCATGAAGCCAGCACCCAGCGGCGCCGCCAATGCCTGGCGCTGGGCGAGTTCGGGATCGATCGGCACCCCAGGCGTCGTCAGCGCCCCGTAGTCCATCGTGCCGATCGTGAGGACAAAGGCGGAGATCAGGACGAAGGTGATGCCGCCGATCTTGACCAGATGGACGAGATACGCCGTCTCGCGCGGCGACCAGCCGAGGCCGGGCAGGCGCTCGACGCGGTTCGGTCCCAGCAGCACGAGGCGCTGCCAGGCGAGCATGAACATCACCGTCGGCACGATATCGAGCGCCTTCTCGACCAGCACGGCCATCATCGACTCCTGGGCGAGCGCGCTGCCCAGCAGGCGGATGGCGAGCGAGGCGATCCACGGGATCGTGACGAGATGGAAGAAGAGGCGGATGTTGTTGAAGAAGAAGCTGAAGCTCTCCGACAGCAGGGCGCCGAACGACAGTTTGACCACAGGCACGATCTAGCTCCGCTCCACTTTTTCACCGGCGCTGTGTTCGGCGGTGCCGAGCGCCTCCGACAGTCTCAGCGCGGCGCTGCCCGGCTTCAGGGGCTTGGGCTGCGAGGCATGCGGCGCCCAGCCGTGCAGGAACAGCACCTCGAAACTCGCCGTCACACGTCCGGAAGGCGCCGCGAACCGCTCGCCATAGATTTCCGCCGCCCTCAGGAGCGTGGCGCGGCGCGCCAGCCCGCGGCGGCGTTCCAGGACGAGATTGCCTTCGCCCATGGCACCGAGATCGCGCATCAGCGCCAGCGCGCTCTCATATTCGAC
This sequence comes from Reyranella sp., assembly GCA_030681635.1. Taxonomy (GTDB): domain Bacteria; phylum Pseudomonadota; class Alphaproteobacteria; order Reyranellales; family Reyranellaceae; genus Reyranella. Next base: position 2,270 of record JAUXRT010000667.1, on the reverse strand, counting down.
GTCGATCGTCTCGCCGTCGGCCACCGGCAGGGCAAAGCCCGCCCGCTGCAGCAGGCCCGCCGCGTCGCGCAGATCGGCGAACGGCGATACCCGGGGGCTCAGCCCGCCCTCGATCTCGCTCTCCGCCGCGGCCAGCGCCTGGCGCAGTTGCCACAATGTGCCGCCGCCCAGCATGGCGCCCAGGAACAGCCCGTCGGGCTTCAGGATGCGGCCGATCTGGATCAGCGTGCCGGGAAGGTCGTTGACCCAATGGAGCGCCATGGCGCTCATCACCAGGTCGAAGCTGGCGGCGGCAAACGGCAGCGCTTCCTCGTCGGCCACCACGGCCGGACCGGCGGCGCGGCGGGCGAAGGTCTGGCCGAGGTCGCTGCGCACCAGCTGCCCGACGGTGGACCGTTCACCAAGTGCCGTCGCGATCTCATCGCCGTGACAGCCGAGATCGAGCGCCAGCGCGAAGCCCCGGCGCACGTCGTCCAGCCGCTCGACGAGACGCTCGGCGATCTCGCGCTTGAGGAAGGCCTGTTTCTCCCAGCCACGCGCCGCGCGGTCGCGCCGCCGGCGCAGGACGGTGCGGTCGAAGACCAGAAGGGGGTCGGGAGCAGCCACGGCACGTATGTAGGGCGAAAGTGCCGCCGCCGGTAGAGGAGCCGCCATCCTGTCGGCGCATTTGGCCGGCCCAATCGCCTCATGTCGCTTCAGGGCATAGGTCAATTCTGCACCAACGCCGGCCGGTCGATGCTCGATGCCGTGCTGCCGCCGCTGTGCCTGGGCTGCGGTGAAATCGTCGGCGCCTCCGGCGCTCTCGGCGCCCCAGGTGCGCTTTGCGCCGAGTGCTGGCAGGGCTTCTCTTTCATCGCCTCGCCCCAGTGCGCCTGCTGCGGCGATCCCTTCGCCGAACACATCGGCGACGAGGCGCTGTGCGCCGGCTGCCTTGCCCGTCGGCCGAAATTTCGCAGGGCCCGCGCGGCGCTGGCCTACGACACGCAAAGCCGGCGTCTGGTCTTGCCGTTCAAGCATGGTGATCGGACGGACATCGCCCGGGCCTGCGGCGGATGGATGGCGCGGGCCGGGTCGGAACTGCTGGCCGAAGCCGACCTGATCGCGCCGGTGCCGCTTCATTGGCGGCGGCTCCTGACACGTCGCTACAACCAGGCTCTCCTGCTGGCCCGCGCCGTTTTCCGCGCGGCGTCGGGAGATGCCGGCCCGCGCCTGGCCCCTGATCTGCTGCGCCGGCACCGCTGGACGGGATCGCAGGCCGGCCTTCGCGCCAAGGAGCGGCAGCGCAACGTCCGCGAAGCCTTCGATATCCATCCGCGCTGGGCAGCCGAGGTCGCGGGCAAGACGGTGCTGCTGGTCGACGATGTCCTCACCACCGGCGCCACGGCCGAGGCCTGTGCCCGCGTTCTGCAACGCGGCGGCGCCCGCCACGTCGATGTGCTGACGCTGGCGCGGGTCGTCCGGCCGGCGGTATAGTCGGCCTCGAGGAGACCACGATGGCCAAGATCGAAATCTACACCACGCCGTTCTGCGGCTACTGCGCCCGCGCCAAGGGCCTGCTCGACCACAAGGGCGCCGCCTACGACGAGATGGACGTCATGATGGACGACAAGAAGCGCACGGAAATGCGCGAGCGTGCCAGGCGAACGAGCGTGCCTCAGATTTTCATCAACGGTCAGCATATCGGTGGCTCCGACGAACTCGCGGCGCTGGAACAGGCGGGCAAGCTCGACGCGCTGCTCGCCCAGCCGGGCTGAGGAGCTTTGGCATGACCACGTTCAAGGCCGGTCTGATCCAGACCAACGTCAGCAACGATATGGCCGAGAACGTGGCCTTCGTACGTGACCAGACACGGCTCGCCCGCGATGCCGGCGCCGATTTCATCATGACGCCGGAAAACACCGGCCTGATTGGCGCCAGCCGCACCGAGACGCTGGAAAAGGCGCAGACCGAAGAGACGCACGGCATGCTCGCCGCCTGCCGCGCCGCTGCGCGCGAGACCGGCACCTGGTTCCTGCTGGGCGGTATCCATGTCCGTATCGAGGGCGAGGAGCAGATCCGCAACCGCTCCTACCTGATCGATTCCTCGGGCGGCATCGTGGCGAGCTACGACAAGATCCATATGTTCGATGTCCGCCTGGCTGGTGGTGAGAACTATTTCGAGTCGGCGACCTTCAAGCCGGGCGACCGCGCGGTACTGGCCGAGACGCCGTGGGGCGTGATGGGCATGACCATCTGCTACGACCTGCGCTTCCCCTATCTCTATCGCGAGC
>JAUXRT010000660.1 GCA_030681635.1 Reyranella sp. | reverse complement strand
TGGGACCGCTCGAACCTCTCGGACCAGGCGCTGAACACGATCCGCCAGGCCGCCGGCGCCTACAAGACCAAGGGCAACGCGCGCATCACGGCGACCGGCCATACCGACAAGTCGGGCCCGGAAGCCTACAACATGGCGCTGTCGCTGCGTCGCGCGAACACGGTCAAGGACGCTCTGGTGCGTGAAGGCGTGCCGGCCACCGCGATCGCCGTGATCGGCCGCGGCGAAGCGGGCCTGCTGGTCAAGACCGGCGACAACGTCCGCGAGCCGCAGAACCGCCGCGTCGAGATCGTCATCCAGTAAGCTGCTGGTAACCCAGCAGCAGACGGTCCATCTGAATAGAGAAAGGCGGCCCTCACGGGTCGCCTTTTTCTTTGCTTACCCCACGAACCGCGCCGCAGGCGCCAGCCGCAGGATCCAGTCCCTGAGGCCCGAGACGCGGGCGAACTCCGAATGCTCGCCGTAGGTCGCCTTGCCGGTGCCGTTGGCATTGATGCCCACGATCACCCAGCCGAACCTCTCGCTCCGCATCCAGGCCGAACCGCCGCTGTCGCCCGATCCCAACAGCCCGTCGAGCCGGCCCGCGCCCTCGCTTTCGCGCCGGAGCGTCACCTGCAGCCAGTTGCCGCCGTCGCTGCCCCTGGGTGGTGGCACGATGGCGTCCAGCAACGCGTCGATCACGTTGGTCGCGGCTGCGGCCCGGCCGGACGGGCTGTTGTAGAGGTCGCTCTCGCCCACCGAGCCGATGCCGCGCATGCCGTGGCCCACCATGACGATCTGTTTTTCCAGTTCGTCGCGGCCGGCATAGAGCGCCGGCGGCGGGCCGGCGTCCGCGAGTGGCCCGTCGAGGCGCACGATGGCGGCGTCGAAGCCGCTGCGCTCGTCGTTGCTGCGGTTGTAGAAGGGGTTTGTGTCCAGGCGCACGCCACGCCGTACCGTGCCGCCGGAGCTGCGGTAGAGATAATTGTCGGCGCCTTCGCCGGGCTCGAAATTGTGTCCCGAGGTCAGCACCACGCCTTCGCTCGCGCCGTTCCGGCCCGGCATATTCCCGATCCAGGTGCCTGAAGCCTCGCCCCACGTCTCGCCGTCGTCGTCCGACAGCGCCATGACGCCGGCGAACTGCGGCTGGCGGGCCAGCGCCTCGTGGGCGCTGAAGCCCTCGTTCTCTCGACCGGGCCGACCGCCTTCGGCGCGCCAGGTGCTGTCGAGGATGACCACGGCGCCGGCTGGACTGAGAGTCGCCGGAGCAAGCGCGGTGTGAACAAGCGCGCCGGCCAACAGCCGGCGTCGGAGGAGAGGCTTCATTGCGACGGACCCTAGACCGGCTTGCCTCTCTTCTTCATCCACAAACCGCCGCCGGCAGGGCGCTATGCCGACTTGTCCTCCAACAGCGCCACCATGTCGGACGGCCGCTACAGGAGTCGCTGTCGGCTGGTCCTCCTGGCGTTCGTGCCCTGCGCGCGTTCGCCCAGCCCCTCGTCAGTCATCATGCTGGCGGCGATCGCAGCGCCGGTGGTGTCGTCGAGGACGAAGGACCGCCGGCTGGCCCAACCGGGAGAGGCCCCAGCACCCTGCGGGAGGGAGTCCGCCCGGGCCCCGACCGCCCGGGCCAGCCGGTTGGCGTCATCGCTCTTCTCAAAGGCGGCATGAATTTCCGGCGACCCCGCCTGGCGCACGATGGTGACGGAATAGGCGCCGACCGGCGCCAGCCGGGTCACGAGCTTGGACAATCGGCCATGAAGCGTCTGAAGATGGCGGGTGCCCAGGTCCCGGTCGGTGTCGATGGGGACGCCGGCCACCACCAGATGGGCGTGGCTGGCCGGGTGGCTCTTGAGGAAGGTGGGCCAGGCCATTTTGGGCATCGGGCGTTAACGCCCGCCGCTGCCGAAGGCTCCCTCGTCGTGGGGATTCCCCGGCGTTTGGTGGTCTCGATCGAGAATTCTGACTTATCCACAGAATCAAAGTTGCAAGTTCTGCAGGAATAGGCTAGGAAAAAACCTACACTAGACCTACTGCAGTCGCAAATCACCACCCGGCGGTCCCCCTCGAAAGAGGCACGGATCGGCCGGGTTTTTGCACTTTCGGAGCCCTCTATGAGCAGAAAGCCCGCCGGCCGCAAGGTCGCGAAAGGCACGCCGCCGCCTGCCGATAGGAAGGGCGGCCGTCAGCCGCGCCGCCGCCTTCCCTTCGTCCTTCAGGAGAAGCTGGACGGCTTCATCGAGTGGCTGGCCCGCACCGGCTCGGTCACCGCCGCCGCCGAGGCCGCCGGCCTTGCCCGCACCCAAGTCTACGAGCGCCGCCGCACCCACAAGCGTTTCGCCCAGGCGTGGAGCAAGGCGCTGTCCCTCGGAGTCGATGGCCTGCACGACAAGGCCATGAACCGGGCCATGGAAGGCGACGAGCGCCCCATCGTGCGCAACGGCAAGCTGGTCGCCACGGATCGCCGCTACGACAACCGCCTGCTGACGTTCCTGCTCAAGGCCCACAAGCCCGAGTTCGCGGGCGGCGCGCCGACCGCCTCGGTGTCCGAGCAGGAGACCATGGCCAAGCGCCTGAAGGCCGCCGCCCGGCGCCTCGAAGCCCATCGCGCCCGCGAGGCGGCAAAGAAAGAGGGCGGCACATGAAGGACGCCCTGACCGTACAGGCCGAAACCATCGCCAGCCTGAGCCGCGATCCCCTCGGCTTCGTCGAATGGGCTTTCCCGTGGGGCGAGCCGGGCGGCCCGTTAGCCGGCAGTGCCGGTCCCGAGCCGTGGCAGCGCGACGTGCTGGAGGCGGTCGGCCGCGGCCTCGCCGAACGACCGGACGGCTCCAGATCGCCCGTCCGCGTCGCCGTCGCCTCCGGCCATGGCGTCGGCAAGTCGGCCCTGGTCGCCTGGCTGATCCTGTGGGCCGCCGTCACCGATCCCGCCACACGCGGCGTCGTCACCGCCAACACCGAGACCCAGCTAAAAACCAAGACCAGGGCGGAACTCGCCAAGAGGCACCGCCTCGCCGTCACCTCCAAATGGAACGAGTTGGGCGCCTCGTCGATGGTCACGACCCTGCCGGTGGAGGAGGGGGCCGGTGGGGTCGACATGGTGCCGTGGGCCGCGCACAACCCGGAGGCCTTCGCCGGCCTGCACAACCAG
>JAUXRT010000659.1 GCA_030681635.1 Reyranella sp. | reverse complement strand
CTGCAGGAGCAGTTCGGCCTCACCTATCTGTTCATCGCCCACGACCTCAGCGTGGTCGAGCACATCTCGACGCGTATCGCCGTGATGTATCTCGGCCGCGTGGTCGAGATCGCGCCGGCCCGCGACCTTTACGACACGCCGTTGCATCCCTACTCGGAGGCGCTGCTGTCGGCGGTGCCGATCCCCGATCCGACGGTGAAACGCCAGCGCATCATGCTGCAGGGCGACGTGCCCAACCCGATCCGTCCGCCTTCGGGCTGCCATTTCCACACCCGCTGCCCGATCGCCAAACCCGATTGCGCCACGCGCGTGCCCGAGCTGCGCGAGAGCCGGCCGGGGCACTGGGTGTCGTGCCACTACAGGGGCTAGGCAGCCTGCACCCGTCGCAACGCTTGAAGCAGCTCGGCGCTATCGATTGGCGGAAATCAAGAGCCGTTGTCTCATTCACTCAGCACTTCTTCGAGGCGGCCGACCAGCGCATCGCGTCTATCCTTGGAGAGGCTGTTGAGATTCTGCTGACGCCACTTCACAGCGGGCAGGTCGGCGGCTTCAGGCAGTCCGAGCAATGTCCAATCCGGTTCGCCGCGTTCGAATGAAACGAGAAATTGCCGGTGCGCCTTCGGCATCCTGCCGACGATATCGGCGATGAGCGCTTCGCGGGCCGCAACGAGCTGATCGAGCGCAATGGGCCTGTCCGTCATCCCTTCGAAACCACGCAGAAATTCATCGTCGATTGCCTTCCTGGTCGGCTTCAACACCTCGGACATGGGCCGGCCGTGGCTCAGCAGGTAGACAATGAAGGCTCTGCGCAGATCGTCGTCAATACCTTCGTTGGCCAGGAGATCGCGTACGTCGAAGAGGTCGCGCGGATGCTGCCGGTCGAGGGCGGCAACGATCTTTCCGGCGTAGAGATCCGCGAACGATACAACGTTGATTTCGGCGAAGCCGAACGTTGCTTCGACAGACGGGGAGACTGAACGGTGCTTCGGTTCGTAGACACAACCCCGCAGAACCGGCGTGACCTCGATTTTAACCTGCACACCGCCGGCACGCGCGAGTAGGCGGACGATGGCTCCCTCGGCGTTCGCCGGAGCGACCTTGGAGTCCGGAATGCCTTTCGCGATCTGGCTGGAGATGCGCTTCATGGCGGCATCGACGGCTGCCAGTGACGCCGGCCGCGGCTGAACCGGGAGGTAAGTCAGATCGATATCGACGGAGAGACGCGGCATGTCCCGGATGAAGAGGTTGATCGCTGTGCCGCCTTGAGGGCAAAACAATCTTCTTCCGCGATCAGCGGCAGAACCCGGAGCAGGAGTGTGACCTGTCGCCGGTACTGATCGTCAAACGGCATCCAGGGTCTCCGGGACGGTTATCAGATACGTGCGGTCGAGCTTGCCTTTTTTGACGAGCATTCGCTTGCCTGAGCCAAGGTCGATTTGATCTTTTTTGATCTGCTTCAACCAAGCATGCCCATGGCGGTCGGCGAAGAAAAAGAAGAGACGTTTGACCTTCACGCTTCTGCAATCGCCCAGGAGTTTTTGGAGTCGTCGAGGGCTCAGGTTCGTCAACCCTTCCATCAGTTTGTCGACTTGGTGGAAGCTTTCGTGCTGCGGCAACTCGTCGAGCAGTTCAAGAATGGCGCGCTCAGGTGTCGAAAGCGTCAAGGGCCAATCCCACTGCCCCCAAGGTTGATAGGTGAGACCGCGCTGCAGGGGATCGTTGCTTGCACCAGTATTCGTCAGGACGTTTAATTGAACGCTGCTGATTCCGTATGTGATGGGATCGTTCCGGAAGAGCTTGCGACTATTGTGGTGGACGAAGCGCACGCTCAGCGGAAGCTTGCTCAACCATCCTGGCGGACGGTGAGGACCATAGAGGTGAACCTCCTTCGTTTGTTGGGGAACGTAGTGGGAGTAACCCTGCAACTCGAGGGCGGTTCGGCCGCCGACTATGTGCGGATCCCCAAGAAGAATAGTCTGGAGAGAGACGATCGCCTGCTGCCAGCTCAGCATGCCGCGTGGTTTGCGGTAGACGCCGCGCGCGGGTTGTTCGAGCCAACCTGCGGATACGTAGTGACTCTGAAGCTGCCGTGAGTAGCCGTTCTTCTTGAACCAAGTGGAATCGGCCAGTAGTCCTTCAGGCAGCTCTCGCTCCAGTCGGTTTAGAAGATTGTCATTATGTCCAGCCATGATTGACAATATACACTAATATTAAACCAATTTCCAGTTTAACAATTTCCAAAATTGTCCAACCAAACCGTACCAATCAGGTCACTCTCAAACCCATGCCGGCAAACAGGGGGCCGCTCAGCGGGCCTATTCGAAGCCGCAGTCCCGCGCCGTCGCGATGACGGCGAGCTTGCGGCTGCCATCCTGGAAACATCCCCGGGACCAGTTCCCCGAGAAGGTGGCGTCGGCGGCATCGACATAGGTGCCCTGGCCGTTGGGCTTGCTGTCCAGCCACTCGCCCCTCGTAGCGGGCGCCGTCCGCCCACACCATCGTGCCCTGGCCGGTCCGCAGACCCTCGAACCAGTCGCCCTCGTAGCGGTCGCCGTTGGTGAAGTCATAGACGCCCCGGCCATGCCGCCAGCCGTCGCGCCAGTCGCCGTCGTAGCGATCGGCGATCACGGTGCTGGTGGCGATGCCCCGGCCGTTCTCCCAGCCGTCGCGCAACTCGCCCTCGTAGCGGTCGGTCGGCCGGTCGTCGTCGAACCATTGCAGGATGCCGGTGCCCTCGGCGATGCCGCTCAGGCAGGCGCCCGACCAGGTGACCGATTCCCGGGGCTGCGGCGCGGGATTGCGGATGCGGCATCCGGTCCTCGCGTCCTCAATCCAGCTGTCGGGTGATGGCGCCTGGGCGAATGTGGGGGTGGTCGGCAAGGACGCCGCGATCAGCACGGACACCGCAGCGATTCGAGAGAACATCGGACGCCTTTGGTTCGAGCTGGTTGGTGCCCGCTGCTGGACTCGAACCAGCACGGCCTTTCGGCCTCGAGATTTTAAGTCTCGTATGTCTACCAATTCCATCAAGCGGGCGCGCCGCGCGGGACCTTACGGGCGGCCAACGCCAAATGAAAGCGTCAGTGTTTGAACGACGCGATCAGGCCGCCCTCGACCCAGGTGCGGAGCAGCCAGGCGGCGCGGGCGGGGGCCTGATCGTCGCCGGTGAAGGCCGCCACCGTCTCGCAGAGTTCGGGAAAGGACCGCCCGGCTGTCAGCGCGCCCAGCATCGCGGCCTCGTCGGGCTCGAGCGAGCGGAAGCTGGTCAGCCGTTCGGGGCGCCAGATCGCCCAGGTCACCGGCTCCTCGGCGCGGTCGACTTCGAGGTTGCCGGGCTCGACCTCGTCGCGGCGCTGCCAGGCCTGCGCCACCTCGAAGGCGAAGGTGCAGCGGCGCAGCGACGGCAGGGCCGTGAAGGTGAGTGTCTCCCAGGCATCCGGCGGCAGGGCCAGCAGCACGTCGGCGGCGATGGGGGCCACGTCGACCGAGTCGAAGGCCTCGCCCAGCGCCCATTCGAAGCGCACCATCTCGACCGCGGCCGGCGCCTTGTCGTAGGGCGCGGTCTTTTCCATGAAATCCGCCAGGCCCGCGCCGAACCAGCGTACCGAGGGATGGCGCGAGGGGTGGGCCGCGATATAGGCCCGCGCCACATGGTCGAAATCGGCGGGCCCCGCCATCGCCATCAGCCCGGGATAGTCGTTGGTCAGCACCTCGATCAGGCGCAGCGCATAGCCGTCGCGGTAGACGTCGAGCAGGGTCACCCGATCTGCCTTCTTCGTGTCGCGCACGGCGGACTGGAGGCCATCGCTCGTGACGAGCAGGTAATCCTGGAAGGCGCGCTGGAGATCGCCCAGGGAACCAATATTGGAGCCGGCATTCACTTTGCTCATGCCGCGGCCTCGTGGCTCACGCCGGCGGCGATGCCGCGCGCGGTGTCGAGTTCGGCCAGCAGCTCCGCATAGGGCGGGATGTCGGCGTCGCGCTCGATCATGGTCGGCACGCCCGGAAAGAGCCGCACCGCCTCGGCATAGAGCGCCCAGACGTCGGGTACGATGGGATGGTCGTGGGTGTCGATGATGTGGCTGCCCTTGTGGGTGTGGCCGGCGAGATGGAA
>JAUXRT010000653.1 GCA_030681635.1 Reyranella sp. | reverse complement strand
GGCCCACGGTCCCAGCACCACCGTCGTGCAATCGAGAATCCTGACGCCGGCCAACGGACCCGCCATCGCTGCTTCCTCCTCTGCTTTCCATTCGACTACCACAGCTTGGTCACAGGCGGCGGTGAAACTTCACGCCAATATGGAGGTTACTTGCTCATAGCCGCCATAAGCCAGACGCAACGTTTGGGCGCGTACCAGCGGCTTTGATGTGTTGATGGAGGCTGCGATGCGTGACGTCCCGAACAAGTTCCCGAGCGGGCTTAATACCCTGGGCATTCTGGCGGCTTTGGCGGCCGGCGCTGCCGTCCTGGGCGCGGCGACTGCAGCAGAGGCGGGCGAGGGCCGCGGCAGGAAGCATGGCCACCACCATTACTACGCGCCCGGCTATGTCGCCGCCCCGCCGGGACACGTCCACTATTACGCACCCGCGCCCGTTTATTACGCGCCGCGTCCGGTGATGGTCTATCCCGCGCCGGTGATGTATGCGCCGGCCTATCCGGTCTACGGCCCGCCAGGCGGCAGCGTGAACCTCGGCATCAGCTTGCCGCTGCGTTGATGTTGCAGGGCGATGTCCAGAAACCATGGTGTTGCAATGAAAAGCGTGGCCTTCCTGGCGAAAGCATCGATTATCGCCTGTGTCAGCGCAGCCTTCTTCTCTGTTGGCAGCGCCCAGGCGGATGACGACGATGACGACGGCTGGAAGAAATCCAGACGGCACCACCACCATTATTATCAGCCGTATTACTACAAGCCGCCAAAGCCGCGGGCCTACTACTACGCACCGCCGGTCATGTATGCGCCGCCGCCCGTTGTGGTCTATCCGGCGCCGAGGCACTACGCCCCGGCCTATCCGACTTATGGATATGGACCACCGCCGGGCGTGAACCTGAACATCAACGTTCCGCTGCGCTAGGCAGTCGCTGCCGATGCCAGGCTGGCGGGGCGGTAGCGATCCTCGACTATGGATACCTGCCGCTTCCCGCTGCGAAAACCGGCGGGTTGACGCCAGGTGCCAAATCGGGGAAATTGCGCCCAACATGCTGCGACTGACGACGCTTCGACTTATCGGCTGACCCGCCGCCCCACACCCGGGGCCCTGCGGGTCGCGTTGTCGTCCGTCTCTCTACCTTCACAAGTCGCCGCCAGCCCCTTTCCATCGCAGTAGATCGCCAGAGCCTTTTTGGCCGGCAGCGGCGCGAGGAGTTCAAATGTCCGTCCAAAAGCCGATGATGCCGTCCGCGGCCGAGAAGTACGTTCCGTTCAAGCCGATCGACATCAAGGACCGCAAGTGGCCCGGCGTGGTCATCACCAAGCCGCCGATCTGGTGCGCCGTCGACCTGCGCGACGGCAACCAGGCGCTGATCGAACCCATGGACTCCGACCGCAAGACACGGATGTTCAAGCTCCTCGTCCAGATGGGCTACAAGGAGATTGAGGTCGGCTTCCCGGCGGCGTCCGAGACCGACTTCGAGTTCGTGCGCGAGCTGATCGAGAAGAAGATGATCCCGGACGACGTCACCATCCAGGTGCTGACGCAGAGCCGGCCCGAGCTGATCGAGCGCACCTTCGAGGCCTGCCGCGGCGCCAAGCGCGCCATCGTCCACCTCTACAACTCGACCTCGACGCTGCAGCGACGCGTCGTGTTCGGCCAGGACACCGCCGGCATCATCGATATCGCCGTGTCAGGCGCCAAGCTGGTCAAGCAGCTGGCCGACGCCGATCCCAGGACCGACTGGGTGTTCGAATATTCGCCGGAGAGCTTCACCGGCACCGAACTCGAGTTCGCGCGTGACATCTGCGCCGCGGTGGGCGACGTCTACAAGCCGACGCCGCAGAAGAAGATGATCATCAACCTGCCGGCCACGGTCGAGATGTCCTCGGCCAACGTCTATGCCGACCAGATCGAATGGTGCCATCGCAACTTCAAGTACCGCGACTCGATGATCCTGAGCCTCCATCCGCACAATGATCGCGGCACCGGCGTGGCGGCAGCCGAACTCGGCTTCATGGCCGGCGCCGACCGCATCGAAGGCTGCCTGTTCGGCAACGGCGAGCGCACCGGCAACGTCGACCTGGTGACCTTGGGCCTCAACATGTTCACCCAGGGCGTCGATCCCGAGATCGACTTCTCGAACATCAACGAGATCCGCCAGACGGTCGAATACTGCAACCAGCTGCCCGTCCATCCGCGCCATCCCTATGGCGGCGACCTGGTGTTCACCGCTTTCTCGGGCTCGCACCAGGACGCCATCAACAAGGGCTTCAAGGCGCTCGAGGCGTCGAACAGCAAGGTCTGGGAAGTGCCCTACCTGCCGATCGACCCGGCCGATCTCGGCCGCAGCTACGAAGCGATCATCCGCATCAACAGCCAGTCGGGCAAAGGCGGCATCGCCTACATCCTGAAGAGCGACTACGGCATCGACATGCCGCGGCTCCTCCAGGTCGAATTCTCCAAGGTGATCCAGCAGATCGCCGACGAGACCGGCAAGGAGATCCAGCCGGCGCTGATCTGGGACACGTTCCGCAAGGAGTATCTCGAGAACGCCACGCCGGTTTCCTTCACGAGCCACACCACAGTGCCCGAGCCCGGCCATCCCGACGTGCGTCTTCTCGACGCCAAGGTGACGTTCAACGGCAAGGCGCAGACGATCAGCGGCCGCGGCAACGGCCCGATCGCAGGCTACGTCGATGCCCTGGCCAAGAACTGCGGCGTCACCATCAAGGTGCGCGACTACCACCAGCATGCTGCCGGCGCCGGCTCCGACGCCACGGCGGTGAGCTACATCGAGGCCGAGACCGGCGACGGCCACGTGCTGTGGGGTGTCGGCATGGACGCCAATATCGTGACGGCCTCGCTCAAGGCCGTGAGCTGCGCCGCCAACCGCGCCCTTCGCGCCCAGCGGTAGGTCCTTGGCCAAGTCGCTCCCCACGCCACGGCCGGCCACCGGGTCCAACGTCGGGTCCAACCTGGCGGTCCCGCCCGACCCCAGCTCGCCGCTCCGGCGGCGGGAGGGGCCGGTCATGCGCGGGGTGCGGTTCGTCTGGAACGTGGCGATCTCGCTGATGCTGGGCACGATGATCGGTTTCATCGGCCACCAGTTCGCGGCCGATGCCATCGCCCGCCTGTGGCCCGAGATCGCCTTCCTGGCCGACGCCGCGCGGGCCTTCTTCTGGCTGCTCGGGCTCGGCGCCTCGGGCGTATTGTTCTTCTCGTACTATCTCGACGACACCGCCCGTTAGCGCGTAGAACCGGCGTCATGGCCAAAGCAAAGAAATCCGCTCCTGACGCCGATCTCCTCTCCGACCTCCTGAAATGGGCAAAAGCCGCGGGCGCCGATTCGGCCGATGCGCTTTACGTCAACGGCGAGTCGATCTCGGTCGCCCAGCGGCTGGGCCGGCGCGAGAAGCTCGAGAGCAGCGAGGGCCGTGACCTTGGCCTCCGCGTGTTCGTGGGCAAGCGCCAGGCCTTCGTCTCCTCGACCGATTTCGCGCCCAAGGCGCTGCGGACAGTGGCGCAACGCGCCGTCGACATGGCGCGCGCCGTGCCGGAAGACCCGGTCTGCGGCATCGCCCCCGAGGAGCTTCTGGCGCGCGAATGGCCCGATCTCGATCTCGACGACAAGGGCCGGCCCTCGGCCAGGAAGCTCCTGTCCCTGGTCGCCGAGGCCGAGGACGCCGCCCGCGCCGTCAAGGGCGTCACCAACTCCGAGGGCGCCGAGGCAGGCTGGGGCCGCTCTTCCGTCATGCTCGCCGCCAGCAACGGCTTCTCCGGTGGCTACAGCCGCGGCGGCTGGTCGCTCTCCTGCTCGGTGGTGGGCGGCGAAGGCACCGGCATGGAGCGCGACTACGAATGGACGAGCGCCGTCCACTTCGAGGATCTGATGTCGGCCGCCCGGGTCGGCCGCAACGCCGGCAAGTTCGCGGTCCGCCGCCTCAATCCGCGCAAGGCTTCCAGCGCACGCGTGCCGGTGGTCTACGACCGCCGCGTCTCGGGCGGGCTGATCGGCCATCTCGCGAGCGCCATCAACGGCCGCGCCGTGGCGCGCGGCACGTCGTTCCTGAAGGACGCGATGGGCAAGAAGGTCTTCGCCGACGGCATCCGCATCCTCGACAATCCGCGGCGCTTGCGCGGGCTGGGCAGCCGGCCGTTCGATGCCGAGGGTCTGGCGACCAAGCGCCTCGCCGTGATCGACGACGGCCGCCTCACCACCTGGCTGCTCGATCTTGCGGCCGCCCGCCAGCTCAACCTGAAACCCACCGGCCATGCCTCGCGCGGTGTCTCCGGCCCACCCTCGCCCAGCACGTCCAACTTCTATCTCGATAAGGGCAAGCTGTCGGTCGACGAGCTGATCGGCGACATCAAGAGCGGTCTTTTCATCACCGACCTGATCGGCTTCGGCATCAACGGCGTCACCGGCGATTATAGCCGCGGCGCGTCGGGCTTCTGGATCGAGAAGGGCAAACTCGCCTGGCCAGTGAGCGGAATCACCGTCGCCGGCAACCTGAAAGACATGTTCCTGAACATGACGCCGGCCAGCGACCTGCAGTTCAAGAGCTCGACCAACGCCCCGACCGTGAGAATTGAAGGGTTGACCGTCGCCGGCTCGTGATATCCTCGGCGCCATGACCCCCTTCACAAAACTGACCCTCCTCGCCGCAACGACGGCGCTCCTTTCCACACCGGTATTCGCCCCCGCCTTTGCTCAAGGCGGCGACTTCCGCGACTGCCTGCAAGGCATCAAGGCCGAGGCAACACGCCAGGGCGTGCCGGCAGCGGTCGCCGACAAGGCTTTCCAGGGCCTGACGCCCGACCAGAAGGTGATCGACCTCGACGGGCGGCAGCCGGAATTCTCGCTGACCTACGGCAAGTATGTCGGTGGCTCGGTGACGGCCGACCGTATCGTCAAGGGCCAGCAGCGGATGGCGCAGCACCGCACGCTGCTCGATGCGCTGCAGGCCGAGTACGGCGTGCCGCCGCAATACATCATGGCCTTCTGGGGCATCGAGACCAACTACGGCGGCTTCATGGGCGACTTCCGCGTCGTCCGTTCCGTGGCGACGCTCGCCTGCATGACCAAGCGCACCGTCTTCTTCTCGAACGAGACCGTGCAGGCGCTGCGCATCCTCAACATGAACCACATGACCAGCGACCAGATGCGCGGCTCCTGGGCCGGCGCCATGGGCAACATGCAGTTCATGCCGTCCACCTTCACCAAGTGGGCGGTCGACCGCGACGGCAACGGCCGCATCGACATCTGGAACAGCCTGCCCGACGCCTTCGCTTCGGCCGCCAACTTTTTGCGCGGCATCGGCTTCAAGCCGGGCCTGCCGTCGAGCGAGGAAGTGGTGCTGCCCAAGGGCTTCGCGCTCGACCAGGCCGACAATTCGATCGAGAAGCCGGTGCGGGCCTGGACGGCGATGGGCGTCAAGAAGGCGGGCGGCGGCGCCCTGCCCGCGTCCGACGAGCCCGCGTCGATCATCCTGCCGGCCGGCTTCCGCGGCCCCGCCTTCATCCTCTATCCCAACTTCAAGGCGGTGATGAACTGGAACCGCTCCACGCTCTATGCGCTGTCGGTCGGCATCCTCGCCCGCCAGATCGCGGGCGGCCCCGGCGTCCAGCAGTCGCCGCCGGCCGACGACGAGCCGCTGTCGCGCGACACCGTGATCGACATCCAGAACCGGCTGGCCCGGCTCGGCCTGTACAAGGACGATACCGACGGCCTGCTCGGCCCCAAGACCCGCTCGGCGCTCAGGCTGTTCCAGCAGCAGCAGGCGCTGCCGGCCGACGGCCATCCCTCGGGCGAGACGGTGCGCAAGCTGCAGGCGGTGCGTTAAGAACGCGAATTTTCAGACACGAGTTGTCCGGAATCTGTCTGTCTGAAAATTCGCAACCCGCCGGCCCGCTTGAACGGAACGATTCTTTTCAACGCAGGCCCGAATCGCGGACCTGTCTGAAAATGTCGACCTACTTTGTCCAGTAGGTCATCGCGCGCACGGCCGTGCCTGGTCCGAACTCCACGCTGACCCGGGCGTCGCCTCGATGCACGAATCCCGGCTTGATGAACGAAGACTTGCTGAGCTCCCACTGCCAAAAGATCGCCGTACAGCTCAGGCAATCGCCACACGAATCCGCGGCCGGCCGCGGTTTGCACTCGAATTCGTATCTGTCTATGAGGCGCTCGCGCCCTGTTTCCTGAATCTCTTCGCGAATGGCTTCCGCCAATTTCGGGTTGTCGACCCAGGTATCGAACGGCTTTTCATAGCGCAAGGTCCCGTCCGGCAGGCGCTTCGAATTGTTATCAGCGGCGTTCGTCACCCAGGTCCGCTGTGGCCAATATTCGCGTTCGCAAGCCGACAGGAGAAAAAGGGAAAAGATACCCGACATTGCGACGAGGACACGCTTCAGAAGAAATGACATGTCATGCCTCTTCGTGTTCACGCCAACAATACCGAGCAATATATTCATATTCTATCTACTTATAGTTGTATCTACGGTGCATTCTTTACGGGGAACACGGGCGGCGCCACGTATCGCTCATATTTCGGGGCGAACAGATCACGACCCCAGCCGGGCAACTTCCGCTTGATAGCGGTGTCACGGACTGCGCTATCGAGGTTGAGCTCCATGGCGCGGCCGAGCGTGTAGATCGCGGAATTGCTGTTCTGGATTTGCCCGCCGTCGCCGCCGCCAAGGAAACTCGGATCGAACACCTTGTAGTCGATCGTCTTGTCGCCGTTGATGACATTCTTCGCCTCCATTCCGCGCTGCCAAATTTTGGCGATCTGATCGGACGACCCGGAAGCTACGGTCGCGACGCGGCGAGAGTCCTCGTATTTTGATTTCTCGGCCGAATCGAGCGACTCGTGAAGCACGGTCAAGCTCGAACCGTCGATGATTCCTCGTTCCGGTTTGCCATCTGGGCGGGGTCTCGCGTCGGCATTTCTGGAAGCCGGATAGCCATGCAGATCCTCGACTTTTCCATCAGGTTTGACGAGCCTGAGAAAGGCGTGGCCGTGATAGGCAACAGGCCAATACCACAGCTCGATCCGTGCCGTTCCAGGCGACGGATTTTGCGCCTCGTCGGGGCCGTACAGCGTCTCGGCGTCGCTCTTGTGATCAGTCATTCAGCTCTCCAGAAATGAAAAAGGCCGCCCGGTTGGGGCGGCCTTAGGTTCGAAGACAACAAAAAGCCCGCACGGCGGAGCCGGCGGGCGCAACTGACAAAGCACGTCAGTATGACAAGAATTTAGCCAAAAACCTGCTGATTCGTCAACTTTACTTTTCCGACCGTCACGCCGCCGGCCGCAGCAGCCGCACGGCGCCGGCGGCGAGGGCGATCGACACCGGCAGGGTGAGCGCGTCGTCGCCGTCGATCTGCACCGGCTGTCGGCGTGCCTCCCCGGCGTCGCTCAGCACCGAGACGCGGATATCGTGGCCGGCGATCACGCGATAGCCCGCGGTGCGCGGCAGCCGGCCCAGCAGCAAGGCGAGGCCGAAGCGCAGGGTCTGCGAGCGGCCCCAGCGTTCGAACAGGCAGACATGCAGGAGCGGAAGGCCGAGGGCCGCGTCGGGCGCCACGACATAGGGACCGGCATAGAGACGGCCGTGCGTCACGATCACCGACGCCGCCTCATGGTGAGCGCCATCGATCTCGACGGCATAGCGCACCGGACGGTAGCGCCGCGCCTCGACCAGCGAGCGCCAGACGTAGGCCGCCCGCCCGAGGCGGCGTTTTAGCGGCGCGCTGACGCCGGCCACGACCTTGGCGTCGAAACCCGCGCCTGCCATCAGCGAGAACTGCCGCGTCCGGCCAGCGCCGCTCGCCTCCCCCGGCTGCATCAGGATTTCGCGGCCGGCCGTCAGGGTCTGCGCCAGGGCAGCCGCCGAAAAGCCCAGGCCCAGCTCGTGCGCCAGCACATTGGCGGTGCCGAGCGGCACGATGCCCAAGGCTGGTCCCGCCTCGCGCCGTTGGGATAGCCCGTTCACCACCTCGTTGATGGTGCCGTCGCCGCCGGCCACGGCGATCACGGCGTAGCGGGCGGCATCGCAGGTCTCGGCGATCCGCCGCGCATCGCCCGCGGCGGCAGTTTCCACCAGGTCGACCGTCCAGCCGAGCGCGCACACGCGGCGCACCACGGCATCGACCAGCCCGCGGCGGCGGCGCCCAGCGGTTGGATTGAGGATGAGCAGGACGGCGCGATTCGAGGCGAATGTCATCTAACTGTCACAACCGATTCACGGCCACGCAACGGCCTCCATACACAATCCGCTGCGTGTCGTGCAATCGCGCCCGACAGATTTAGTGCCGGCCGGGTTTTATTCACATGACCGTGCCCTCATGACGATGATCGAGCGTCATCCGCCTGCCCGCCATCGCGCCATCTTCCTGTCCGACATCCATCTCGGAACACGCGGATGCCAGGCCGAGCTGTTACTCGACTTCCTCAAGAAGAACGAGAGCGAGCATCTCTACCTCGTCGGCGACATCGTCGATGGCTGGCGCCTGAAGCGCTGGTGGTACTGGCCGCAGAGCCACAACGATGTGGTGCAGAAGATCCTGCGCAAGGCGCGCAAGGGCACCAACGTGGTCTACATCCCTGGCAACCATGACGAGGCCGCCCGGCAATACTGCCAGCTCACCTTCGGCGATGTGCGCGTCGAGGACGAGGTGATCTACGAGACGCCCGAGGGTCGCAAGCTGTTGATCATCCACGGCGACCAGTTCGACGGCATCGTCCGCTACGCCCGCTGGCTCGCCATCCTGGGCGACTGGGCCTACGCCTCGGCGCTGCGCCTCAATACCTGGTTCAACTGGACACGGCGCCGGCTCGGCCTGCCCTACTGGTCTCTGTCGGCGTTCCTGAAGCACAAGGTCAAGAACGCCGTGCAGTTCATCGACAATTACGAGCAGGCGGTGGCCAACGAAGCCCGCCGGCGCGGCGTCGATGGCGTGGTCTGCGGCCACATCCACCATGCCGAGATCCGCGACATCGACGGCATCCTCTACTGCAACGACGGCGACTGGGTCGAGAGCTGCACCGCGCTGGTCGAGGATTTCGACGGCAGGCTGCGCATCGTGCGCTGGGCCGAGGAAAGCGTGCGCCGATCCTCCAGGCTGCCGACGCGGCTGGCGCCGGTCCGGCTGGCCGCGGAGTAGCCCGGTTGCGCATCGCCATCGTCTCCGATGCCTGGCGGCCACAGATCAACGGCGTCGTCCGCACGATTGAAACCGTGGCCCAGCTTCTGCGCGCCCAGGGCCACGATGTGGAGGTCTTCGGCCCCGACCGCTTCCACACGCTGCCCTGCCCGACCTATCCCGAGATCCGCCTCTCGCTGCTGCCCTCGGCGCGCCTCAGCCACATGCTGAAACTGTTCGCGCCCGACGCGATCCATCTCGTGACCGAAGGCCCGCTCGGCTGGGCAGCGCGGGCCTTCTGCCGCAGGCGCGGCATTCCCTTCACCTCGGCCTATCACACGCGCTTTCCCGAATATGTCCGGGCCCGCGTCTGCATACCGCTCGCCTGGAGCTACGCTTTCGTTCGCCGCTTTCATGCGCCATCGTCCGCCGTGCTGGTGGTGGCGCAATCGATCCGCGACGAACTCGCCACGCGCGGCTTCCGCAACCTCGTGCCCTGGTCGCGCGGCGTCGACATCGCCGCCTTCCGGCCCCGGCCGCGCGCGGCGCATGAGGGCGAGCGCCCGATCTGGCTCTACGCCGGCCGCGTCGCCATCGAGAAGAACATCAAAGCCTTCCTCGACCTCGACCTTCCCGGCACCAAGTGGGTGGTGGGCGGCGGCCCCCAGCTCGCCGAGCTCAAGCGCCGATACAGGAACATCCGGTTCTTCGGCTCGGTCGACACCGAGGAACTGTCGCAGCGCTATGCCCAGGCCGACTGCTTCGTCTTTCCCAGCCGCACCGACACGTTCGGCCTGGTCATGGTCGAAGCACTGGCGTCAGGCGTGCCGGTGGCCGGCTATCCCGTGCCAGGGCCGCTCGACGTCGTCACGGTGCCTGAGGTGGGCGCCATCGACGAGGATCTGCGCACCGCCTGCCTTGCCGCCGTGACCGGCGATCCCGCCGCCTGTCGCCGCCATGCCGAGACCTTCACCTGGTCGAGTTGCGCCGAACAGTTCCTCGCCACCCTGCGCCCCATCCCGCGCAGCACCTGGCAACCGCTGAAGCGGCGCGTGGTACCCGACGCGGCAGCGTCATAGGGTTGACGTTACCGAGTCCGCACCTACGTTCAGGGGATGGCAGCTCTCAACCACATCATCGTTCCGGCCAAGGACAAGAACGTCTCGGCGAAGTTCCTGGCCGATATTCTGGGCGTCGAACCGGACGCGCCCTGGGGCCATTTCGTGCCGGTGCGCACGAGCAACGGCGTCGCGCTCGACTTCATCAATTCGCACGACGTGCGTACCCAGCACTACGCCTTCCTGGTCGATGACGCGGAATTCGATGCCGGGTTTGCGAAGATCAAAGACCGCGGCATCCCCTACTACGCCCGCCCCGACAAGAGCGGCCCCGGCGAGATCAACCACTATTGGGGTGGCCGCGGCGTCTACTTCGAGGACCCCGACGGCCATCTGCTCGAGCTGATCACCAAGCCCTACGGCGATCTGGCCAAGATGTGACTACTGGCCCTGCAGGGCGCGGCTGCCGCTCAGCACGCCGGCGCGGCCGGCCCCCGGATCGGTCTCGCGGATCGTACAGATAACCTGGCCGGGCAGCATCTGGACGTCGACGAAACGCATGTCGCCCGGCGCCACGTTCACCCAGAGCGCATTGCCCGAATTGCCGCCGCGGCAGCGCAGGACGTGATGTCCGGCATTGAACTCGGCGCGCATCCAGGTCTGCGTCCCGAGCTGGCCGATATAGAGGCCGTCGACCGAGACATAGAGAAGCGGACTGGCCGTGGACGGATTGTAGAAATAGATCGCGCCCATGCCGGGCGGCGGCGCGGCGAATTGCTTGCCGGCGGCATCCTGGCCCGGCGGGGCCATCGCCACGGTCGTGGCCTGGGAACAACCTGCCAAGGCGAGCAGCAACAGGGCTGCGATCAAACGATACATGGAACCCCTCCTCAGCCGCCGGCCGGTTCGCCGGCCTTGATCCAGGCCTGATAGAGCGTCTTGGTCTCGTCGTTGGGCGGATAGGTGCCAGTGATCGGATGGCCCTGGCCGACGCGGATGGCGACGAACTTCTCCAGCCGCTCCTGCTCGAAGGAATCGCGCGCCACCTCATCAGCCAAGTGCCGCGGCACGACGATGGCGCCGTCCTCGTCAGCCACGATGATGTCGCCGGGATAGACCGGCACGCCGCGGATGCCGACCGGCGTCTGCACTTCCACCGGACGCAGGTTGGCCATGCTGGGTGGTGCCGCGGCAGCGGCGCAGTAGACCGGGAAATCGAACTTGCCGATCACCGGCGTGTCGCGCATGGCGCCGTCGGTCAGCACACCCGCGATGCCGCGCGCCTTCAGCCGAAGTGCCAGGATATCGCCCAGGGTGCCGGAGCGCGTGTTGCTCTCGGTGGCGATCACCAGCACGCAGCCAGCCGGCGACTCCTCGATCGCGGTGCGCTGGGCATTGGGCGGATCGCTGGGCGACGGCGGCTTGTCGAGATCCTCGCGGCTCGGGATATAGCGCAAGGTGAAGGCCGGGCCGACCAGGCGCGCCGCGTTGGGATTGAGCGGCCTGACGCCGCTGACGGCACAATTGCGAAACCCGCGCTTCAGCATCTGCATCGAGACGGTGGCCGTGCTCGCGTACATGAAATTCTTGATCGTCTCGGCCGACAGCGGCGCGCTGCTACTCACGATATTTCCTCCCAATCGTGTCATCCCGAGCGAAGCGAGGGACCTTTACTCATGGCTTTAAAGATCCCTCGCTTCGCTCCAGGGCGGGGATTACCCCGCCCGAGATGACAATTTTCACTTCATCGACGCCGTTGCGTCACAACAACGAACCCTGATTGCCGCTGCCGCCGTCGCGGCGACGCGGCGCGGGTGGCGGTGCGGGCTTGGGCGTGCCGCCTGCGCCTTCGGTCACCCGGGCGCCGATCTTGCCGTCGGCAAACTCGATGCCGATCGTCTGGCCCGTGCTCGTGGCGGCGGCGGCCAGCACGGGCTGGCCGTCCTGGTCACGCACCAGCGCGAAGCCACGGTTCAGCACCGAATGGAAGGAATAGCTCTCCAGCAGCTTGGCCGCCTGGTCGACCTGGCGCTGGCCGTTCTGCAGCAGGTCGCTGCTGTGCCGCTTCAGGCGCTCGCCGAACTGTTCCAGGCGCTCGAAAGCCCGGTCGTACTTCTGCAGGGCATCGCCCTTGAACCGCTTCATCGCACCATCGAGCGCGCGCACTTCAGCAACGAGAAGCTGCTGCTTGGCCTCGATCACCCGTTGCGGGCTCGCCAGCCGCGCCGCGGCCAGCGCATTGGCCTGGCGATCCACGAGCTGGCGCGTGGCCAGCGCCAGCCGCTCGCCGCTGACATCGAGCCGCTGCTGCCGCTCCTCGATCAGGCGGCGCGGATCGCCGAGACCACGGGCGAGGCCCGCCAGCTCCATGGTCGATTCGCGCAGCAGGCGGATCATGCCGCCGGCCAGCCGCTTGGCATAGTCGAGCGTCTCGGTCAGCAGGTCGGCACGCACCGGCACCGCCATCTCGGCCGCCGCCGTCGGTGTCGGCGCGCGGCGGTCGGAGGCGAAATCGATCAGCGTGGTGTCGGTCTCGTGGCCGACCGCGGAGATCAGCGGGATCTCCGAGGCCGCGGCGGCCCGCACCACGATCTCCTCGTTGAAGGCCCACAGGTCTTCGAGGCTGCCGCCGCCCCGCGCCACGATCAGCACGTCGGGCCGCGGTACCTTGCCGCCAACGGCAAGCCGGTTGAAGCCGGCGATGGCCGCCGCCACTTCGGCCGCCGCCTTCTCGCCCTGGACCGCAACCGGCCACACCAGCACGTGGCGCGGGAAGCGGTCGGCCAGGCGATGCAGGATGTCGCGGATCACGGCGCCGGACGGCGATGTCACGACGCCCACCACTTCGGGCAGGAACGGCAGCGGCCGCTTGCGCTCCGGATCGAACAGGCCCTCGGCCTGCAGCTTCTTGCGCCGGTCTTCCAGCAGCTTGAGCAGCGCGCCTTCGCCCGCCAGCTCGAGCCGGTCGACGATGATCTGGTAGCGCGAGGAGC
>JAUXRT010000651.1 GCA_030681635.1 Reyranella sp. | reverse complement strand
CTTCGATCGAGGCGTCGAGGTTGAACATGCCCAGGGCGATGCCGCTGCCCTTGGCCTTGATGATCTCGCGCGAAATCGGCTCGCCGCCGCCCTCGGGCGTCCAGCTGAGCGTGAGCGTGCCGGCGCCGGGGAACGTGAAGTCCTGCGCGCGATACTGATCGCCGAACCCGTGACGGGCCACCACCACCGGCTTGTCCCAGTGCGGCACCAGTCGCGGCACGTTCTTGCAGATGATCGGCTCGCGGAAGATAGTGCCGTCGAGGATGTTGCGGATGGTGCCGTTGGGCGACTTCCACATCTGCTTGAGGCCGAACTCCTTCACGCGCGCTTCGTCGGGCGTGATGGTCGCGCACTTCACGGCCACGCCGTACTGGCGGGTCGCGTTGGCCGAATCGATCGTGATCTGATCGCCGGTCTGGTCGCGGGCCTCGACCCCGAGGTCGAAGTACTTCAGGTCGATGTCGAGATACGGCAGGATGAGGGTTTCACGAATCTTCTGCCAGATGATGCGCGTCATCTCGTCGCCGTCCATCTCGACGACGGGGTTCTTGACCTTGATCTTCGCCACGAAACGCTCCTATCAGGTGTTGATGAGGGGGCGGCCCCGGAGACTCCCGGCACGCAACCCGAACATCACATGATATCCCACCAAAAAACCAACAGGAGATCAGGAGTTCAAGAGAGGTTTTTCAAAACCGTTCTCCTGATCTCTCGATCTCCTGTTAGAGCGTCTTCAGGAAGGCGATCAGGGCCGCGCGGTCGTCGGCCGACAGGGACAAGCCAAACAGATGGCCCGGCACGGCCCGCGTCGGTGCCAGGCCCTTGAAACCCGTCGGCACGTAGTCGTCGCGCAGGCGGCGCGGGTCGAACCAGTCTTCGAGCGTCGCCACCGAGCCGCTGTGCTCGAAGGGTCCGCGATACCACACGCCCTTGAGCGACGGGATCTTGTAGTACCCCGTCCCCCGTCGCGTGGTCATGGTCAATGCCGGATCGGTGCCTACCCGCTCGGTGAGGATGTCGTACTTGGCCAGGTGGTCGGCCGGCGGTGTGAAGCCCGGTGCCGGCACCAGCTGGTTGGCAGTGTAGAGCGGCGGCGTGTGGCAGCGCGCGCAACCCGAGGCGGTGAAGACCGCCTCGCCTCGCACGGCCGTGGCGTCGCGGGGATTGGGATTGGGCGGCGGCGTCAGGCTGTAGATGAACTGCCCCAGCGCGAACAGCTGGGCGTCCGAGTAACGATCGCCGGCGCCGTTGAACTCGCCTTTCCCCGGCGGCGCCAGCGTGCGGCCGTCAGGAGCGGCCGGGACAAATCCGCCGTAGTTGCCGAGCACGTCGAGCGTCTGGTTCATCGCCGCGTAGCGCATGACGTCGGCGAGACCGCGGTGCCGCCCCAGTCCGGTCTTGTCGAGATACTTGCGGTCGCGCAGGCCGATCAGGTCGGGAATGGCAGGCGGCGCGAACACGCTGGTGCCCTGCCGGATCAACACGCCGGGCGGCACGCCCGCGAGCGCCGCTTGAAACGTGGCCGGCGTCATCGCCTGCAGCCGCGCGGTCCCGGCCGCGTCCCAGGGCGCGGCCACCAGCGTGCGGAACACGATCGGCACCAGCGCCGGCGGGAGCGACGGCAGCTGCGCGGCGAACACCCCGTCGAACGGAAAGTTGCCCTGCGCGCCGAGAATGGCCGTGCCGTCTGGCATTACGCGGGTGTGGCACATCGAGCAGGCGAGGTTGCCAACCTCGACCTTCCCCTTCTCCCGCACCACGTAGCGCGCAAAGGGCATGGTGCCGTCCTTCGTGAGCGGCATGCGGTGGCGCGCGTACCACGCCCGGTCGCGAACGTCGTCGAGCGACACGATCGGCCCGCCGTAGTCGATCGGCATCTCGAAGATGTCGCGGCCGGCGGCAATCCAGTCCGCGTCGGTCTTGAGGTTGGCGGAATCAAACACCTGCTCCGGTTCGGCGGCGCGCAACCGGTCCAGGTACCCGGCCGGCTCGCGGTCCGGGTGATAGATGGGATAGCTCTTGAACAGCTGGCGTTCCGGCAGCGCGTAGTAGTAGTCGCGCGACACGTGGGTCGGCGTCATGGCCGGCGTGGCCAGCGGGAGTTCGTAGTCGTGCAGCAGTTCGGCATCCCAGAAGGCCGGAATGGCGGGCCGGGATTGACCGAGCAGCAGCCCGGCAGGCACGAGGGCGACGGCCAGGATCCAGGCAGCGGAGCGGCGTATCACGGTGCCGATGCTAGCATTCTGGGCTACCCTCGGATCATGGTCCGCTTGATTGTCGTGATCCTCCT
>JAUXRT010000647.1 GCA_030681635.1 Reyranella sp. | reverse complement strand
GCCTGGCCGGCACACTCGCCAGGAACTAGCGGGCGCCAGGAAATAGCGGGCCAAAAAAGAGAGAGCGGCCGCCGGGAGGGACGCCAAGTGCGTCTCCGTCATGACCTGCTTCTGGGC
This sequence comes from Reyranella sp., assembly GCA_030681635.1. GTDB lineage: Bacteria > Pseudomonadota > Alphaproteobacteria > Reyranellales > Reyranellaceae > Reyranella. The sequence continues at coordinate 2,713 of JAUXRT010000647.1, read as the reverse complement.
AGCGTCCATCAGCCGCTCGGCCTGCCGGCGGACGGTGTGCTCCTCGGTGGGAGGCCCCGCCGCGGCGAGATCCTTGACCAGCTTGGCCATGACGTCGGAATCGCCCGGCTTCTCGAAAGCGGCCATGACCACTTCCTTGGCATAGGACTCGGCGTCGGAGCCGCTCTGGCCCAGCAGGCCGGCGGCCCACAGGCCCAGAAGCTTGTTCCGGCGGGCGTTGACCTTGAACTGGAGTTCCTGGTCCTTTTCGAACTTCTTCTCGAAGGACTTCTCGCGATCGTTGAACGTGGTCATGGCCGCTCCAGGTTGGGCTCGTGGCACCGGTATATAGCGATGAGGGCGCGGTCTTTCCACCCCGTGTTGGCGGTGGCAAAGTCCCGCGCCCCGACGGAGGAAACCGAGAGATGTCGCTTGAAAAACTGAAGGATTGGGTCGGCCGCCGCCAGACCATGGAGGATCTCGCGGCGCCCTTCCCGGTGCGGGCGCTTGCCGCCACCTTTGACGCCGACGATCCCGAGCCGAAAAACGGCGACCCGCTGCCGCCGCTCTGGCACTGGCTCTATTTCCTCGATGCCGCACCACAGTCCAAGATCGGCGCGGATGGCCACGCAGAACGCGGCGACTTCCTGCCGCCGGTGCCGCTGCCGCGGCGCATGTGGGCGGGCAGCCGCTTTTCCTTCGACGGCGAGCCGGTGCGCGTCGGCGACACGATCGGCCGCACATCGGAGATCAAGTCGGTCGAGCCCAAGAGCGGATCGACCGGCTCGATGGTCTTCGTCACGGTGAAACACACGATCTCCGGGCCCCGGGGCGTGTCGTTCGTCGAGGAACACGACATCGTCTATCGCGAAGCCGCCAAGCCGGGGGAAAAGCCGAAGGCGGCCAAGCCGGCACCGGCCGACGCCACCTGGACCCGGAAGATCGTGCCCGACCCGGTCCTGCTGTTCCGGTTCTCCGCCCTCACCTTCAACGGCCATCGCATCCACTACGACCAGCCCTATGTCACCGGGACCGAGGGCTATCCCGGCCTGATTGTGCACGGGCCCCTGCTCGGCATGCTGCAAATCGAACTGGCGCGCCGCGCCAATGCCGATAAGATTCCCGGGAGTTTCGAGTTCCGCGCACTCTCGCCGGTGTTCTCGGGTCCCGCCTTCTCGGTGCAGGCCCGCCGCGAGACCGACGGCTCGGTGACGACCTGGATCGCCGATCCCAGGGGCGGCCTGGCTCAACAGGGAAAGGCGACGTTTCGATGACCAACCATCTCCACCATCGCGGCTGCGGCTGTCTGCAGGCGCTCTCCCGCCGCGGCGTGCTGGGTCTCGGGCTCGGTGCCGCCGTCGCCTCGACAGCCCTGCCGGCGCTGGCTGTCGACACCGGCTACGAGGCGATGCTGATGAAATGCATCGACCCGCGCTTCACCACCGACTCATGGAAATACATGACCAGCCGCGGCTGGCAGAACAAATACAGCCAGTTCAACATCGCCGGCGGCCCGATCGCGGCGGTGGCCCCGGCCTTCCAGGAATGGCGCGCGACCTGGGAGGCCAATCTCGACATCTCGGTGCAGCTTCACAACGTGAAGCGCCTGGTCGGCATGACGCATCGCGATTGCGGCGCCGCCGCGGTCGCCTACGGTGACCGCATCAAGACCGACAAGGCCTACGAGACCGAGATGCTGAGCCAGGCGCTGCGCGCCTTCCGTGACCAGGCGAAGAAGCGCCAGCCCCAGCTCATCGTCGAGCTCGGGATCATGGACCTGAACGGCACGCTCGAGCCCGTGACCTGACGCCGAGCTGACGGAACCCTGGTTCGTGCCCGATTCGACCCTCCCCAAGCCACGACTTGCCGGCGCCGCGCTGGAGCACCAGCTCGCCCTGCAGCGGTCGAGGCGGCCGGCCGATCCGCTGCTGTCGCTGGTCGTGCCGGTCTTCGACGAGGACGAATCGGTCGACCTCTTCATCGACACCGTCGTGCCGATCCTGGAACGGGACCGGCTGCGCTTCGAGATCGTGTTCGTGAACGACGGCTCGCGCGACGACACGCTGGCCCGCCTGCTTGACCGCAGCGCCGGCGACCGGCGCATCCGGGTCGTCAACCTGTCGCGCAATTTCGGCAAGGAGGCCGCGCTGACCGCCGGCATCGACCATGCGCGCGGCGACGTGCTCATCCCGATCGACATCGACCTGCAGGACCCGCCCGACCTGGTCGGCGCGTTCATGGCGCGCTGGCGCGAGGGTTACGACATCGTCTACGGCGTGCGCAGCGCACGCCTGACCGATACCATCGCCAAGCGCTTGTCGGCGAACTGGTTCTACTGGGTGTTCAACTCGATCTCGCCGGTTCGCATTCCGCCGAATGTCGGCGATTTCCGGCTGGTCGACCGGCGCGCCGTCGAGGTGCTGCGCCAGCTTCCCGAGCGCAGCCGCTTCATGAAAGGCCTGTTCGCCTGGGTCGGCTTCAACTCGATCGGTGTTCCCTATGAACGGCCGCAACGTGCGGCCGGCGCGACGAAGTTCAACTACTGGCGGCTGTGGAACTTCGCGCTCGACGGCGTGGTGAGCTTTTCGACCGCCCCCTTGCGCGCCTGGTTCTATGTCGGCGTGGTGATCGCGACCGTCGCCGTTCTCTATGCCTTCTTCATCATCACTCGTGTGCTGATCTTCGGCATCGACACGCCGGGCTACGCTTCGCTGCTGATCGCAGTGTTGCTGAT
>JAUXRT010000639.1 GCA_030681635.1 Reyranella sp. | reverse complement strand
GCCTGGCGCACCGCATGGAAGGCAAATGCCGTGACGGCGCCGGTCGCCTGCAGGAAGGCCAGCGTCATGCGGCCGAGAACGGTCAGCAGCGGAAAGCTCACGCTTCTTCTCCCACCGCGTCTTCTTCCGGCGCGTCGCCCCGGCCTTCGACATAGGTGCGGTGATAGCGCCGGCCCAGCGCCGTCATGATCTCGTATCCGTTGGTGCGCGCCCATTCGGCGACGTCGTCTGGCGTCACGTTGGCACCGATCACTTCGACCGAATCGCCCGGCTGCGACCCGGCCTCCGGCACCTCGGTCACGTCGATCGTCACAAGATCCATCGAGATGCGGCCGATCACGGGCACGGGCTGTTGGGCAATGTAGACGACGCTGCGGTTGACCAGTGCGCGGAAGTAGCCATCGGCATATCCGAGGCCGATGGTGGCAACGCGCGTGGGCCTCGCCGCGCGCCAAGCGCCACCGTAGCCAACGGTCTGTAGAGCGTCAACGTGACGGACCTGGAGGATGCGGGCCTGCAGCGTGACGGTCGGCAGCATCGGATTGGCCTGGCCGGGCAGCGGATTGATGCCGTAGAGGGCGGCGCCCGGGCGCATGAGATCGAAGTGGTAGTCGGGGCCGAGGAAAATTCCGGAGGAGTTCGCCAACGACGCCGGCGCGCCCGGCATCGCCTTGACGAACGACCGGAAGCGGGAGAGCTGCTCGCCGTTGATCGGGTTGGCCGGCTCCTCCGACGCCACGAGATGGCTCATGAACAGGGCGAGGCGCAGTCCGCGCAGCCGGCCGCGCTCGTTGACCAGCGCCTGGGCGTCGTCTGGGCCGAAGCCCAGGCGGTTCATGCCGGTGTCGAGATGAATGACGGCATCGAGCGGGCGGTTGAAACGTTGTGCCGCCGCGCGCCAGGCATTGAGCTGGCCGAGGTGGTTGAGCACCGGCGTGAGATCGTGCTCGACGAAATCGCCTTCGGTGCCGGCGAGCAGCCCGTTCAGGACGTAGATCGGATGTTCGGGCAGGGCGCGCCGCAGCTCGATGCCTTCGTCGATATGGGCCACGAAGAACTGCCGGCAGCCCTCCGCCGCCAGCCGCGGCCCCACGACCGCAAGGCCGGTGCCGTAGGCATCGGCCTTCAGCACCGCGGCGCAATCGACCGGACGGCCGGCGGCACGGCCGGCGTCGCGCAGGCCGCGCCAGTTGGCGGCAATGGCACCGAGGTCGATCGTCAGGATTGCGCCGGCCCGGCGCGTCGCGTCGTCGGCAGGTGAGGACATCGACGGGCCTAGAAAGCCGGACCGCCCGGCTGCTCTTCGTCGGCGGCCAGGTTGTCGAACTTGGTGAATTGGCCTTCGAATGCCAGGCGCACGAGGCCGGTGGGACCATGGCGCTGCTTGGCCACGATCACCTCGGCCTTGCCGTAGGTCTGCTCGCACCGTTGCTTCCAGGCGTCGTGACGCTCGTTGAAGCGTTGATCGTTCTCCTCGGCGCGTCGCGTCGGCTCGCCGCGCTGCAGGTAATATTCCTCGCGGTAGACGAACATGACGACGTCGGCGTCCTGCTCGATCGAGCCCGACTCGCGAAGGTCGGAGAGCTGCGGCCGCTTGTCCTCGCGCTGCTCGACGGCGCGGCTCAACTGCGACAGCGCCAGCACCGGCACGTCGAGTTCCTTGGCCAGCGTTTTCAGGCCACGCGTGATCTCGGAGACCTCCTGCACGCGGTTCTCCTGGCGCGACTTGCCGGAGGGATTGAGGAGCTGGAGATAATCGACCACCAGCAGGCCGAGCCCGTGGGTACGCTTCAGGCGGCGCGCCCGGGTCCTGAGTGCTGCGATGGAGAGCGCGGGCGTGTCGTCGATGAAGAAATTGAGATGCTCGAGCTGCTGACTGACCGACAGGACCTTGTCGAAATCGCCGCTGATCAGTTCGCCCTTGCGGATCTTCTCGGACGGTACCTCGGCCTGTTCGGCCAGCATTCGGGTAGCGAGCTGCTCCGACGACATTTCGAGCGAGAAGAAGCCGACCACGGCGCCGTCGACGGCCTTGGGCTTGCCGTCCTCGCCGTGCTCCTCGCGGTAGGCCTTGGCGGCATTGAAGGCGATGTTGGTCGCGAGCGCGGTCTTTCCCATCGAGGGACGGCCGGCCAGGATGATGAGATCCGAGCGATGAAGGCCGCCCAGGAGCTGGTCGAGCTGGAACAGGCCCGAGGCCACGCCGGTGAGCTGACCGACCCGGTGATAGGCTGCCTCGGCCGCGACAGTCGCCTCGGTGAGGGCGGCGCGGAACGGCTTGAAGCCGCCTTCGGTCTGGCCGGTCGTGGCCAGCTCGAAGAGCTTCTTTTCCGCCATCTCGATCTGGTGCAGCGCGGTCTCGTCGACGTCACCGCCGAACGCGCCGTTCACGACTTCCTCGCCGAGGTCGACGAGCTGCCGGCGCAGGTACAGATCGTGCACGGTGCGTCCAAAGGCAGCGGCGTCGATGACATGCACCGAAGCCGCGGCGAGGCGGGCGAGGTAGGTCGCCGCACCGCCGGCCGACTTCATCGCCTCGTCCTGCTCGACGTAGGTTTTCAGGGTGACGGCGCTCACCACCTGGCCGCGTTCGATCAGCCGCGACAGCGAATCGAAGAGCTTGCCGTGCAGTGGATCGGCGAAGTGCTCGGGGCGCAGGAACTCGGCCACGCGCTGATAGGCGGCGTTGTTGACGAGGATGGCGCCCAGAAGCGCCTGTTCGGCCTCGAAATTGTGCGGCGGTTCGCGCAGGCGCGCATCTTCGGCGCCGGGGAGGCGTGTGACGTTGGTCGAGTCTTTTAAGGGCTCCATGTAGAGCCTTTGTTAGGGACGCGAGGGGACAATCACCACCGCTAATGCGACGGCCCTTCTAGGATAGCCTGAAAGACGGGGACAACCGAGTCCGGTCACTCCGCCGCCATCGACGGGGCCACGCCCTCGCGGCGTTCGGTTTCCGCCATGTAATCGCGCGTCAGCGGCACGGCATCCTGATGCTTGGCGATCTGGATCTGGGCCACCATTTGCTTCATGTAGCGAAAAGAAACCTCGCAGCCAGCAAGGTAGAATTCCCACATCCGGCAGAAACGCTCGTCGTAGCCGGCAGTCTGCTTCACCCTTTCGCGGTTGGCCTGGAAGCGCCCGCGCCAGTGACGGATTGTTTCCGCATAGTGCAGGCGAAGCACTTCGATGTCGGTGACCCACAGGCCGACCTTCTCGATCGCCGCCAGCACTTCCGACAGCGCCGGCGTGTAGCCTCCCGGGAAGATGTACTTGCGCAGCCAGGTATTGGTGCCGCCCGGCGGCTCCATGCGGCTGATCGAATGCAGCAGCATCACGCCGTCGTCGGCCAGCAGTTCCTTCACCTTGGTGAAATATTCGACGTAGTGGGCGGCGCCCACGTGCTCGAACATGCCGACCGAGACGATGCGGTCGTAGCGCCCGGGCTCCTGGCGATAGTCGAGCAGCTTGAAGCGGACTCGGTCGGCAACGCCGCCCTCGAGCGCGCGCCGGCTGGAAACGGTGTGCTGTTCGCGGGACAGTGTGACGCCGGTCACGTCGACGTCGAATTGGCGGGACAGGAACAGGCCCATGCCGCCCCAGCCCGAGCCGATATCGAGCACGCGCTGCCCGGACTTCAGCAGCAGCTTGGCTGCGATATG
>JAUXRT010000630.1 GCA_030681635.1 Reyranella sp. | reverse complement strand
TCCTGGCGGTGTGCTCCAACGAGGCGCTGGGCCCCGCGGTGGCGGGTGCCGTGGGCAACGTGACGCCGGTGTTCGCGGTGCTGGGCGCCGTGCTGTTCCTGGGCGAGCGACTGGGCCCGAGCCAGGCGGCCGGCCTCGCCCTGGTGGTGGGCGGCGTGGCGCTGCTGGCCCTGCGCGGCGGCGCCGGCGGCCGCCACTGGTCGGTCTGGGTCCTTGGCCTGCCGCTGGCGGCGGCGCTGGTACGCGGCTCGATCCAGCCTGCGATCAAGACGGGCCTGGCGCTGTGGCACGAGCCGCTGGCGGCGGCGGCGATCGGCTACACGATGTCGACGGTCGTGATCCTGTCGCTGGTCGGCCGCCGCGCCTGGCGCGAAGGCCGGGCGCATCCGGCGGGCCTGCGCTGGTTCCTGGCCGTGGGCTTCACGAACGGCACGGCGACCTTCCTGCTTTATGCCGCGCTGGGGCTGGGCTCGATCGCGCTGGTGGCGCCCCTCGTGGCGCTGTTCCCGCTGTTCGCCGTCGTGCTCAGCTACTTCTTCCTGCGCGGCGAACAGCTCCATGCCATAGGCCTGCTGGGCATCGTGGTGAGCGTCGCGGGCGTCATTCTGCTGCTGGTCGGAAATTGACGGTGTTCGAATAGAGGCCGTGGCGCGTTGCAATGACCTTGATTGAAACGGGCACCTTTGGGGGTGCCAACGCGTAACCCCTCTGGCGCAGAGATCAAGCCGCGCAGAACGGAGACCTCATGCTCAAACGTATCACTCTCACTGCCGTGGCCGCCGCGGCCGCGTTCGGGACGATGTCGGTCGCGACGGCTCCCTTCATGCCGGCAGCCGCCCAGATAAACATCACTTTCGGCTCGCCGCCGCCGCCGGTGCGTTATGAAACCGTTCCGGCGGCGCGCTCCGGCTACGTCTGGGCGCCGGGCCAATGGCAGCTGGTGAACGACCAGTATGTCTGGACGGAAGGCCGGTGGCAGCAGGCGCGGCCGGGATACCGCTACGTTCCCGACAACTGGGAACGCTCCTCGTCGAACGGCCGTGACCAGTGGCGGTATCAGCCCAGCCGCTGGGACCGTGACGGCGACGGCATCCCGAACCAGTACGACCGCGTCGACAATCACCCGAAGAAGAACCACGGCAACAACAGCGCGAACAATCCGCTGGGCGACAAGGACCGCGACGGCATTCCGAACTTCATCGACGGCCAGAACAACAACCGCCGCTGAGCCAAGGCCCAGCGAAACGGAAAGGCGGGCTCGCGCAAGCGGGCCCGCTTTCTTTTCGGCCGCGCCGGCCTATCATGGGGCATGCGCAAAGATCGTTTCGGACTCTCCGTCGCCCTCGCCACGCCCTTCACGGATGAGTGGCTGATCGACCTGCCGCGTCTGGTGGCGCACGGCCGCCAGTCGCTGGCCGACGGCTGCAACAGCCTGACCGTGTTCGGCACCACGGGCGAGGGTGCCTCGCTCGGCCTCAACGAGCGCCAGCGCGGGCTGGGGGCCCTGGTGGGCGCCTGCATCGATCCCGCCACGCAGCTGGTGGTCTGCATCTCCGCCGCCTCGGTCGAGGATGCGATCGCGCAGGGTCGTGCAGGATTGATGCTGGGGTGTCCGAGCTTCCTGCTGGCGCCGCCCTTCTACTTCAAGGGCGCGGGCGACGAGGGGCTGTTCGACTGGTTCGCCGCCGTGCTTCGGGGCCTCGGGGCCAAGGCGAGCAACGTCATCCTCTATCATATCCCGCAGGTGACCTCGGTCGGCCTCTCGGTCGAGTTGATCGACCGGCTCAAGAAGGCCTTCCCGCAGCAGGTCACGGGCGTGAAGGACTCTTCAGGCGACTGGGCCAACAGCCAGGCGCTGCTCAAGCACCACGCCGACTTGCACATCCTGATCGGCGACGAGCGGCTCCTCGCCAAGGCAATGAACCTCGGCGCCTCGGGCACGATCTGCGGTCTGGCCAATATCGCGCCCGACCTGATGCAGGCGCCGGTCAACGGCATCGAGGAGCCGCGCATCGCCGAAATCATCGAGCAGCTCGTGCCTTTCGCCTTCACGGCCGCCTGCAAGGCGCTGGTCGGCCACCGCCGCAACGATCCGGCGGCCTGGAGCCGCATGCGCGCGCCGCTGCGCTCGCTGACCGACTCCGAGTGCCTGAAGCTATTCGCCGCCGTCGACGCCATCCGCGCCAGGCGTGCTGCGTAGGAGATCATCATGACCGCACCGCTCACCATCCGGCTCCATCCCAGCGACAACGTCATCGTGGCGCGCATGGACATCCTGGCCGGCACCAAGGTCGAGGGCGAGGTGGCGGCGGCCACGCGCGTGCCGCCGGGCCACAAGATCCTGACCCGCGCGGTGAAGAAGGGCGAGGCGCTGCGCAAGTACAACCAGATCATCGGCTTCGCCACCGAGGACATGACGCCGGGTGCGCACATCCATACGCACAACTGCGTCATGGGCGACTTCGAGCGCGATTATGCTTTCTGCGCCGACGCCCATCCGACCGACTACCTCGTGCCGCCAGCGACCTTCCAAGGCTATCGCCGCGCCGACGGCCGCGCCGCGACGCGCAACTACATCGGCATCGTCACCACGGTGAACTGCTCGGCCGCCACCAGCCGCATGATCGCCCGCCACATCGAGCCGCTGCTCGCACAGTTTCCCAATATCGACGGCGTGGTGCCGCTCACTCACGGTGGCGGCTGCGGCATGGCGGCGTCGGGCCTGGAGATGGATGTGCTGCGCCGCACGCTGGCCGGTTATACGCGCCATCCCAACATGGCGGCGGTGGTGGTGCTCGGCCTCGGCTGCGAGACCAACCAGATCTCGGGCCTGATGAATGCCGAGGGCCTGAAGGAAGGCCCAAAACTGATCCCGATGGCGATCCAGGACGAGGGCGGTGTCAGCAAGACGGTGATGCGCGCTGTGGGCTTCCTGAAAGAACTGTTGCCCGAAGCCAACAACGTGAAGCGCGAAGCGATCCCGGCCAGCGAGCTGATCCTGGCGCTGCAGTGCGGCGGCTCGGACGGCTACTCCGGCATCTCGGCCAACCCGGCACTGGGCGCCGCGGTCGACCTGCTGGTGCGCAACGGCGGCTCGGCGGTTTTGTCGGAGACGCCGGAAATCTACGGTGCCGAGCATCTGCTGACGCGGCGTGCCGTCAGCCGCGAGGTGGGCGAGAAGATCGTCGAGCGCATCAAGTGGTGGGAGGATCACTGCGCCAGGACCGGCGGCGAGATGAACAACAATCCCTCGCCCGGCAACAAGGCGGGCGGCCTCACCACCATCCTCGAGAAGTCGCTGGGCGCGGTCGCCAAGGGTGGCACCACCAACCTGGTCGATGTCTACAAATATGCCGAGCCGATCACGGCCAAGGGCTTCGTCTATATGGACTCGCCCGGCTACGACCCGGTCTCGGCGACCGGTCAGGTGGCGGGCGGCGCCAACGTGCTCTGCTTCACGACCGGCCGCGGCAGCGTGTTCGGCTGCAAGCCCACGCCCTCGCTCAAGCTTGCGACCAACACCTCGCTCTACCGCCGCATGACCGACGACATGGACATCAACTGCGGCACCATCGTCGACGGCGAGGAGACGATCCAGGAGAACGGCCGGCGCATCTTCGAGCTGATCCTCGCCACGGCCTCGGGACAGAAGACGAAATCCGAGGCGCTGGGCATCGGCGACGACGAGTTCGAACCGTGGAAGATCGGAGCCACGATGTGACGGCAACGATCGTCCCGCTTCTCGAACGTCCCGACCTCGCCGAGCAGGTCGCGGCCTGGGGCTTCGCCGCGTGGGGCCATCTCAATCCCGGCGAGACGCTCGCGCAGCGGGTGATCCGGATCCGCGGCAAGATGAACACAGATCGTGTGCCCATGGCGTTCGTGGCACTCGGCGACGATGGCGGCATTGCCGGTACCGCGTCGCTCATCTTCGACGATCTCGAAGGTGATCCGCGCAATCCCTGGCTGGCCAGCGTCTACGTGCCGCCCGAGCATCGCAAGAAGGGCATTGCCTCGGCGCTGGTACGCGCCGTCGAGGATGCCGCGCGGCGTCTCGGCTATACGCGGCTCTATCTATTCACCTCCACCGCGCCCGATCTCTACGCCGGCCTCGGCTGGCGGCCGCTCGATCGGCAGGACTATCGCGGGGAGCATATCCAGGTCATGGACAGGACTCTGTGAGGAAACGCTTATGTCGGAAGATCTGCATTATCTGTCGCTCGACGAGGTCGCGCGGCGCCTGAAGGCGCGCAAGCTGTCCTCGGTCGACGCGACCAGGTCGATCCTCGGACGCATCGAAAAGCTCGATCCCGGGCTAAAAGCCTATGCCACCGTGACGGCCGACCGCGCGCTGGCCGACGCGGCGCGGCTCGATGCCGAGACCGCTGCCGGCAAATCACGCGGCGTGCTGCACGGTGTGCCGATTGCCGTAAAGGATCTCTGCAATACCGCAGGCATCGCCACGGCGGCCGGCATGGCGATCCATCGTGGCAATGTCCCGACCCTGGACGCCACCGTCGTCACGCGTCTGCGCGATGCCGGCGCGGTGATCCTGGGCAAGCTGCAGATGACCGAGGGGGCCTACGGCGCCCACCATCCCGACATTCCCGCGCCACTCAATCCGTGGAACGCGGCCTATTGGACGGGCTCGTCGTCGTCGGGTTCAGGGTCGGCGACCGCCGCGGGGCTTTGCTTCGCATCGCTGGGCTCCGACACCGGCGGCTCGATCCGCTTTCCCTCGACCATGAACGGCCTCACCGGGCTGAAGCCGACCTGGGGCCGGGTGAGTCGCGCCGGTGTCTTCCCGCTGGCCGAATCGCTAGATCACATCGGGCCGATGACGCGGAGCGCACTGGACGCCGCCCTCGTGCTGGGCGTCATCGCCGGCGCCGATGCCGACGATCCGACGGCAGTCAGCCTGCCGGTTCCTGATTATGCCGGCTCGATCGGCGCTGGCGTGCGCGGCCGGCGCATCGGCGTGCCGACCAACCTGCGCGGGCTCGACGACGATGCCCAACGCACCTTCGATGGCGCGGCCGCGACCCTGAAGCAGGCCGGCGCCACACTCGTCGACGTCAAGTTGCCGGCGTCGTTCGACCAGGCAGGCTATGACTGGGTCCCGCTCTGCGGCGTCGAAGCCGCGATCGCCCACGAGGCGACCTATCCCGCACGGGCGAAGGAATACGGTCCGGTGCTGGCTGGATTGCTGGACCTCGGTCGCGGCCTGTCCGCCGTCGATCTTGCCAAGCTGCAACTCAGGCGCGCCGCGTTGACCGGTGCGCTCAACACGCTGATGGCGTCGGTCGACCTTCTGCTGATGCCGGTGATGGGCCGGGCGGCGTGGTCGCTCGCGGCGATCCAGAAGGCCGGGCGCGATCCCGACAGTGTTGCGGGGCGCCTGCGCTACACGGCGCCGTTCGACCTGAGCGGTCACCCGACACTCACCCTTCCGGGCGGCATGACACACGACGGCGTCCCGACCGGTTTCCAGATCGTCGGCCGAGCCTTCGACGAGACGGGCATTCTCGCCGCCGGGCATGCCTATCAGCAGGCCAGCGACCGGCATTTGAAGCGTCCGCTGCCCTGAGCCGGTTGGCTGCCTGCATGGACGGTGAAGTTTTGTTCACCTATACTGTCCGGCATTACTCAACAGTCGGCGCATGAAAGATAGCTTCGTGAAGAACTTGCGCCTGCGGCCGAGCATTCTGACGTTGTTCGTGCTGCTGACGGTGCCGGCCTTCCTCACGATCGTCGCCGTCACCTACATCTCGAACGAGAAGATCGCGCGCGCGAATGCCGACCAGCTTGTCGAGCGTTTCCGCACCGACGCCATCCAGAACATCCAGCACGACTTCGATCCCATCAGGTCGCTGGTGCGCAGTGCGGCTGCCGTCGGCGCCGACCAGCCCGACTTCTATTCCGATAACCGCTCGCTCGGATATCTCTTCAGCATCATCCAGCACAGCGAGAAGATCGTCAGCATGTACGTCGGTCTCGCCGACGGATCGTTCCGGCAGGCGCGCCAGATCGAGCCCAACGTCGAGGTCCAGGGCAAGCTGCCACCGCCGGAGGCGCGCTATGCCTTTCGCTGGATCGCCGCTTCACCGCGCGGCGTAGCGGCGATCGATCACTATCTTTTCCTCGATGGGCAGCAGAAGGAGGTCGGCAAGTCGGAGCAGGTCACGGCCTACGACCCCCGCGCACGCCTGTGGTACCGGATGACCCAGCAGGCCGGCGGGCCGATCATCACCGATCCCGATGTCTTCGCCGTCCTCGGCCTGATCGGCTTCACCGTTACCGCCCCGATCTTCCAGGACGGAAAGCTGCTGGGCATCGCCGGTGCCGATATCACGCTCGACGGCCTGTCCGACTATCTCGCCGAGCGCAAGATCAGCCCCGGGACGTTGAGCTACATCCTCGACCATCAGGGCCGGGTGATCGCCAATTCCGAGCGCGCCAAGACCTACACCAACTACAACGGCCGGGTGGAATTGCAGCACATCACGTCGCTCGGCAACGACGTGCCGGCGATCGCCTTCAGCGCCCGGCCGCGCGACAGCGAAAAGCTGTTCTCGTTCAGCCATGACGGCAAGGACTACGTGGCGAGCCTGACGACGCTGCCGGCCAACTTTGGCAAAAGGTGGCAGCTCTTCGTCGTGACACCGCTCGGCGACTTCACCGAGGCCTTCCAGGAGCACAACAAGCGCCTGTTCTTCTTCGGCCTGCTCGCGATCGCGCTTCAGATCCTGATCATCTACTTCCTGTCGAGCGTGATCTCGGCGCCGCTGGAGAAGCTTGCCCGGAAGGTCGTCCGCATCCAGGACCTCGAAGGCCAGAACCTGCCGCCGCTGGAATCGCCGATCCGCGAGGTCGCCGTCCTGTCCCGCGCGATCGACACGCTCGACACCGCGGTGAAGTCGTTTGCCGCATTCGTGCCGGTGGGCCTGGTCAAGCAACTGCTGGAATCGGACCAGAAACTGGAACTGGGCGGCCACAGCCGGTTCCTGACCATCTTCTTCTCCGACCTGGAAGCCTTCTCGTCGCTATCCGAGGAAGTGCCGTCGCAGGAGCTGCTGCTGCGCGTCTCGGCCTACCTGGCGGTCGTCACCAAGGCCGTGAACGAGGAGGCGGGCACCATCGACAAGTTCATCGGCGATGGTGTGATGGCCTTCTGGGGCGCGCCGGCGCTGCTCGACGACCACGCCGCGCGGGCCTGCTTCGCGGCGCTTCGCATCCGGCGTGGCATGGAGGAGCTCAACGCACGCTGGCAGGCAGAAGGGCTGAAGCCGCTCAACATCCGCATCGGCATCCACAGCGATGCCGTTCTCGTCGGCAACATCGGCTCCAAGGAGCGGATGAGCTACACGGTGATGGGCGATGGCGTGAACGTCGCGGCGCGACTCGAGGGCATCAACAAGGAATACGGCACGCGCATCTGCATCAGCCATTCGGTCTTCAAGGAAGCCGGCGACCGGCTGTGTGTCCGGCCGATCGACGATGTCGCCGTCAAGGGCCGCCGGGCGACGATCCCGATCTACGAGGTGATGGGCGCCTTTGGGCTCGGTCCCGAGTTCGAGCCCGACGCGGCGACGGTCAGGCTGGGCAAGCTGACGCGCGCGGCGTACGACGCGCTCGTGGCCCAGGACATCGCTCTGGCCGTCGAGCGCTACCAGGCGATTCTTGAGGAGTATCCTGGCGATCCGGTCGCCGCCGGAATGGCGAAGCGGCTCGCCGCTGCCGCCGGCAACGATGCCGCGCGGAGAATTCCCGTTGCCCGACTCTAACCCGGTCATGCGCCGATCCGCGCCCGCTGTGGTCCCGGCGCTGCGTCCCAGCGAATACACCTCAGCCCTTATCCAGGTCCTGCGCGCCGAGGCAGCCCGCGTCGGTGGCGCGCGCGCGCTCGAGATCGGCTGTGGCAGCGGCGTCGTGCTCGCGGCGCTGGGCACCATGGGCGCGGCGTCGCTCTGTGGCATCGACATCGAGCCCGATGCCATTGCTGCCAGTACGCGGTTGCTCGACGACCTCGACCATGGGGCCATTGCCGAACTGCATCAGGGTGACATGTGGCGGCCCGTCGCCGGCCGCCGCTTCGACCTGATCGTGGCCAACCTGCCGCACTTCCCGATGGAGCCGGTCGAGTTTGGCGGCCGCCTGCCGACGTGGAGTGCCGGCGGCACCGACGGACGCCGCCTGCTCGATCCCTTTCTCGAGGGCCTTGCCGATCATCTTGCGCCTGGTGGCCGCGCCGTCATCACCCACAACGCCTTCGACGATCTTGCGCGGTCGCGCGAGCTGGTGGCGCAAAGCGGCCTTTCGATCAAGGTCGCACTCACGACGCTGGTCTATATCTCGCCGGAAAAGCTCGCGCGCATGACTGCGGACGTTCTGCGGACCGAAAGCGGGCACACGCTTTATCGCCACGGCCCCTATACATTCGGCGAGATGCACATCGTCGAAATCGCCGCTGCCGGAACTGCAATCTGAGATGCGGGTCTGGCGGATTCTGTTGTTTGTTGCGGCGGCTGCGTTCGCAGTCCTGCCGGCGGCGGCCGAGACGCCCGATGCGGCGCTCGCGAAGCTCGTGGCGGATGCCCGTGCCGAGGCCGCGGTGCCCGGCGCCTGCACAGCCGCCAATGTCGATCGGCTCGTCCGTGCTTTCTGCGAGAACAGGCTTCGCCCCGGCATACGTGAGTACTATCCGCTGTTCGGCACGCGCGAGGGCGACGTTCGCAGTGGCTACGACATCGACGTGGCGCGCGCGGTGGCCAAGCGCCTTGGCGTCGAGCCGGTCTTCACCCGCGTCAACGCCGCCAGCCGTATCCCGTTGCTCGCCGATGATCGCATCGACGTCATCGTTGCGACGATGGGGCACAACACCCAGCGCGATGGCCAGGTCCGCTTCATCCGACCGCACTACTATCAATCCGAGACGACGGTCGTAGGGCCGCGGGCACTTTCCGTGAAGGATTGGCCGGACATTGCCGGCCGCACCGTCTGTGTCACGATCGGCAACGGCTCGAATGCCCAGATCGTCTCGCACAACGCGCGCCTGATGCTGTTCGACGAGGCGGGTGTACTGCCTGGCCAGCTCAAGGACGAGACCTGCACCCTGGCGGCGCAGGACGACTCCTTCTTCGACTTCTATTTCATCGAGCCTGATTTTGCCGCCCGCTTCGAAAAGAAGTTCGGCTTCGCCCAGGTGCCCTGGGGCATGGCCGTGGCCCGGACCGCCAGCAGTGAGCGCCTCGCCCGGGCACTCGACCTGATGAGCCAGATCTTCCTCCGTGATGGCGTCTTCCTCGAGATCGCCCGCGCCAACCGTGTCGGCACGAGCTTTCTCGAGCGCCAGCAGGTCGTCTGGAAGCGGCCGGAATGCAACACGGACACGGGAAGCGGCAATCCCGCCTGCGTGCTGCCCGCGCTCAACGCCGATCTCGAGCCGACGCCCTTCGTGGCCCGCGTCGTGGCCTTCGAGAAATGGGTCAAGGCAGAGACCGGAATCGACCTCTCGTTGCCGATGCTGAAGACCATGCCGGCCTGGATGCTGTTCAAGGATGGCATCGTGAATTCGCTCATCCTGGTCGTGGGGGCGCTGGCGGCCACGCTGCTGTTCGCCCTGGTACTGGGCGCCGCACAGAGTTCGCGCTCGATCCTGCTGCGCTGGCCGGCTCGGGCGATCACCATCACGCTTCAGTCCTCCCCGGTCGTGCTGACCCTTGTCATCGCCGCTGCCGTCGCCCATGCGCTCTTTCCCTATTCCTCGGCCGTGGCGATCGGCGCCGCCATCGTGGCGCTGGGGCTGATGAACGGCAGCAATGCCGGGCAAGCCATTGCGGAGGCGATGCATACGTTGCGGACGGAGCGCGGCAGCGCGCGGGGACGGGAAGGGATTCCGACCCGCGAGTTGTTCAGCCGTGCCGTCAACCGTTCGGCGACGCAGATCGTGTCGTTCCTGATCAACGCCGCCAAGGGCACGCCGATCGCGAGCTTCATCGGCGCCCCGGAACTCCTGAGCGCGCTCACCGACATCACGTCCTTTGCCAGTGGCCGTGCCACGACTTATTCGCTGCTCCTCGTCTTCTACGTCGTGGTCGTCGTCGTCGTGGTCTGGCTGTGCGGCAAGTTCCAGTCCTGGCTCGAGCACCGGCAGGCGGTGGCATGATGAGCAAGCATTTTTCCGCCGATTTCTTCCCCGATCTTCTCGCGGGCATGGTGGTCAATTTCGAGATCGCGGCCATCGCGCTGGTGCTCGGGCTGGCACTCGGCGGGCTGCTCGCGCTCGCGCGACTGGGCGGCGGTGTCCTGGGCGCGGTCGCCACCTCGCTGATCGGCCTGATGCGGGCCGCTCCCACCTTCGTCGTCATGTTCTTCCTGCTGAACATCATTCCGAGGGACGCCACCCTGTTCGGCATCGGCGTCGCACCCTCCGGGATCATGACCGTGGCGCTTTCGCTGGTGCCCTATTCGGCGTCCTACGTGGCCGACAATGGCGCCGAGGCCCTGAAGCAGCTGCGCGCCGGCTCACCGCTCGGCGCCTTGCAGTTCCTGCCCAACGTCACGCGCGCCTTCTTCGTGCTGGTGATGTCGTCCAGTGCCGGCGCCGCGATCGGCGTCACCGAAGGCATCGCCGTGATCCTGCGCGAGGCGGTGTTGCTGCCGTCGCTGGGCGACAAGCTGGTGCTCTTCGCCGTCGGCATCCTGTTCTTCGGCGTCACCCTGCAGGCGGGGTTCGCCCTTATGCGCTTCCTGCAGCGGCACCTCGGCCGCCTCGCCACGCGCGACACGGCGGCTCCATGAATTACGACTCGGTCTTCCGTCCGGGCCTGTTCGCCGGCCGCACCATCATCGTCACCGGCGGTGGCTCAGGGCTTGGTCGCTGCACTGCCCACGAACTGAAGTCGCTGGGCGCCCGCCTCGCCCTGATCGGGCGTACCCCGGAAAAGCTCGACCAGGTGAAGCGCGAGCTTGGGGATCCCGAGACCTTCACCTTCGCGGCCGACCTGCGCGATGAGGCCCAGGTGAAGGCGGCCATCGACGGCGTGCTGGCCTGGGGCGGCCGGATCGACGGCCTCGTGAACAACGCCGGCGGGCAATTTCCCGCCGAGCTCAAGGACATCTCGCTCAACGGCTGGAATGCCGTGGTCGCCAACAACATGACCGCGACCTTCCTGGTGTCGAAGGCGGTCTATCTCGGCTGGATGGAGCAGAACGGC
>JAUXRT010000609.1 GCA_030681635.1 Reyranella sp. | reverse complement strand
AGGGAGCCGAACCAGGCGTCGACGGCATTGACGGTTTCCGCCATGCAGGTGAAGTCCCGGCCCTGGATCGCTTTCTCGACAAGGCGCAGCCTCTCGTCGGCGATTCGTGGGTCGTCGTCCCATACCGTGACGGTCACCGTGCAATAGGCCGCACCGACCGCGTCGGAGCCGAGTTCCTGCAGGGCGGCATCGGCATCGATCGCCTTGTTGTGGGCGTCCGTATCGAGGAGCGTCGACGCCTCGTTGGTCATCACCTCTTTTAGGATGGCGGCGATCGACTTCCTCTTGGCGAACCACTGCCGGCGGATCCGGGTCAGAAGCCTGGTGGCGTCGGTCTTGTCGAGCATGATGGCCCGGGTCGACCAGCGGTAGGCGAAGGCCAGACGATTGAGCTCATCCAGGATCCCGGGCGTGGTCGTGGCCGGGAAACCGACGATCGTGAGCACGCGGAGATGCGTGTCCCCGAGCTTCGGCTCGAGGCCGCCTGCCAGCGGCTGATCGGCCAGCAGCGCATCGAGATACATGGGTACTTCCGGCACACGCACGCGCTGGCGCCGGGTAGAGACGCAGGAATGCAGGTAGGTCAGCGTCTCGCCATCGTCGAGCCAACGGCTTTCGGGCATAAAACCTTCGAGGAGTTTTAGGAGGCGGTCCGTCCGGTCGATGAAGCCCGCCAGGATCTCACGCGCGTCAGCACCCTCGGCACGCGACCGGCCTTCGTAGAGGAAGCGCTCGGCGCCGGCCGACTCCCAGGCCGGCGGCAGGTAGAGAATGGTGAGGAAGTAGGCCGACTCGTAGTGGGCCCCCTCCTCCTCGAAAGCAGCCTTCCGCTCGGCATCGACCAGCGCGGAGGCTGCATCCGAGAAGCTGCTCTCGGGATAGGTGCTGGACGGCTGCCGTTGCGCCTCGACGAAGATCGCCCACCCCGATCCCAAGCGACGCAGCGCGTTGTTGAGGCGCCCGGCAACGCCGACGAGTTCGGCGGGCACGGCCGAGTCGAGGTCGGGCCCCCGGAAATGAGCCGTCCGCTGGAAGGATCCGTCCTTGTTGAGAACGACGCCCGGAGCGACGAGCGCCGCCCAGGGCAGGAAGTCCGCCAGGCGCGTGGCCGAGCTGCGATATTCGGCGAGGTTCATCATGCCATGGTCCTCACACGCCGAGCCGACCGGGGATGCGCAGGTGGCGGCGCACGACGTCGACGAACAGTGGGTCGCGTTTGGCCGCCCAGACGGCCAGGCCATGGGCGATCAACCAGAGCAGGAGGCCGGCGATCCAAAGGCGCAGGCCGAGACCAACTGCCGCGGCCAGCGTGCCGTTGAGGATCGCGATGGACCGCGGCGCGCCGCCCAGCAGGATCGGCTCGGTCAAGGCGCGGTGAAGCGGCACCACGAAGCCGGGAACGAGGTCGGTCATCAGACGAGGACTCCGCCGCCGAAGGAGAAGAACGACAGGAAAAAACTCGAGGCGGCGAAGGCGATCGAGATGCCGAACACGATCTGGATCAGGCGCCTAAAACCGCCGGAGGTGTCGCCGAAGGCCAAGGTGAGGCCGGTGACGATGATGATGATCACGGCAACGATCTTGGCCACCGGGCCTTCGACCGATTGAAGGACCTGCTGCAGAGGCTGCTCCCACGGCATGCTGGAACCCGCCGCGTAGGCCGCAGACGAGAAGGCCAGCAAAGTCGAGGACAGAATGGCGGTCGCCGTGACGGCGCGCCGTATCGCGAAGCGCATCATTGATGGTCTCCTGCAGGTGAGAGTGCGTAGTCTGAATCGGTGCCGAGACCGTTGACTCGGGTGAGCTCGGTCAGCCGGCGCGCGACGCCGCGGCCCGACAGTACGGCGATCAAGTCAATGGTCTCGGCGATCAGGGCGCGCGGCACGGTGACGACGGCTTCCTGGATGAGCTGTTCTAGGCGCCGCATGGCGCCGCGCGCCGTCCCGGCATGAATGGTGCCGATGCCGCCGGGATGGCCCGTCCCCCAAGCCTTCAGGAGATCGAGGGCTTCGGCGCCACGTACCTCACCGATCGGAATGCGGTCGGGCCGCAGCCGGAGCGACGAGCGCACCAGATCGGACAGCGACGCCACGCCGTCCTTCGTGCGCAACGCGACCAGGTTAGCGGCACGGCACTGCAGCTCGCGGGTATCCTCGATCAGCACGACCCGGTCGGAAGTCTTGGCGACTTCGGCAAGCAGCGCGTTGGCAAGTGTCGTCTTGCCGGTCGAGGTTCCACCGGCCACCAGGATGTTGCGACGGTCTGCAACAGCCTGCCGGAGCACATCCGCTTGCCCGGCCGTCATGATGCCCGCCGCGGCATAGTCCTCGAGGGTGAAGACGGCGACCGCCGGCTTGCGGATCGCGAAGGTCGGTGCCACCACAACAGGAGGCAGCAGCCCCTCGAAACGCTCTCCCGTCTCGGGCAGCTCCGCCGACACGCGGGGACTGCCCGGATGAACCTCGGCCCCGACATGGTGGGCGACGAGCCGCACTATGCGCTCGCCTTCGGCGGGCGCGAGACGCTCCTGCGTCTCAGCCAGGCCGCTCGACAGCCGGTCGACCCAGAGCCGTCCGTCGGGGTTCAACATCACCTCGACAACGGAGGCATCTTCGAGCCAGGCGGCGATAGCGGGGCCCAAGGCAGTGCGGAGCATGCGCGCACTGCGGGAGATCACCTCAGCCTGGAAGGAATGGACCGTCATCGTTACCCCGATTGCAGGACCGTGCGAGCAGCGATCGTTGATTGGGGTCGATTAGAAAGAGGAGGAAATGGGTCGGCGCAACAAGGTTGAGGAGGTCGTAGTACGCTGGCGTACAAAGGCAGGCGGACGGCGGTCCGACCTCAGGACCGATGACTTCCCTCATCCGTAGCTTCATCTGGAGGCGCGATATCCTGGGAGATCTCGTCGGCCAGGGTCCGGCCTTTGGCCAGGCGGCGGCCGAGCGCCTCCACGAACCCCTCGTAACGCTCCCGGCCCTTGGCCAGCGCGCCCGGCTGCGCGGTATCCGGCAGAGGTGGAGTCGCGGTCAGCCAGAAGCGCACGAAGAGCGCCAACGCTTCGTTGGAGATGGTGACGTTCCGCTCCAGCCGTTCGACTTGGCGATTAAGTCGGTCGAGCCGGCGGCCCAGCGCCCCTTCCAGCCTCTCGGAGCCGTCAGGCGACAGGAAGGATGCGAGGGCAGTTTCCACGATGAGCGCCTGCGGCACGCGCTTGCGCAGCGCATAGTCGGCGAGCTTGATCGCCAGATCAGGGGGCAAGCGGAACGTATGCTTGGTCCGCATCCGGTGGCTCAGAGGTCGATACCGTCGCCGGGATCCAATGCCGCCTGGCGGGCGAGACCTCGGGCAGCGGCACGCAACGCGCGAGCGCGCACGGCGTCCTCGTCAGGCTCATCGTCGCCAAACTCAAACTCCGGTGAGGGCTTCGCTGGCTCGGGTGCGATGTCTTCATGCTCGGCGAGCTCCGGCTCTCGGCGGATTCCGCCGTTGGCGGGATCGTCGACGGGATGCATCGCTGGGAAGCCTGCCACTCCCTCGCTCCCGCCCCGACTCGCCGGAGCGGGCGTGCCGCTCCAGTCATCTGCCGCTGTGCTGGCAACACTCGGCTTTTCCGGCTTTGGTGCTGGAAACAGACGCTTCGTCAGCTGCCGGTCCTCGTAGTATCGAGCCTTCCTGGCCCGGATCGGCGGGCAGCCGGAGACCATCACCAGTTCGTCAGTGGCCGGCAGTTGCATGACCTCGCCAGGCGTCAGCAGCGGTCGCGCCGTCTCCTGCCGCGACACCATGAGGTGACCGAGCCAGGGGCTCAGCCTGTGACCAGCGTAGTTCCTGGCGTCACGAATCTCGGTGGCGGTGCCGAGGGCATCCGAAACGCGCTTGGCGGTGCGCTCGTCGTTGGTGGCGAAGGAGACGCGCACATGGCAGTTGTCGAGAATGGCATTATTCGGCCCATACGCCTTCTCGATCTGGTTCAGCGACTGGGCGATGAGGAAGCTCTTCAACCCGTAGCCTGCCATGAAGGCGAGCGCCGATTCGAAGAAGTCGAGACGTCCCAACGCCGGGAACTCGTCAAGCATGAGCAGCAGCCTGTGGCGCCGCCCCTTGGCATGGAGCTCCTCGGTCAGCCGGCGGCCGATCTGATTCAGTACGAGCCGCACCAGCGGCTTGGTCCGGCTGATGTCGGATGGCGGCACAACGAGATAAAGGCTTGTCGGCCGCTCATTCTCGACTAGATCGCGGATACGCCAGTCGCAGCGGCAGGTCACCTGGGCCACCACGGGATCCCGGTACAGGCCGAGGAAGGACATGGCCGTCGAGAGCACGCCCGAGCGTTCGTTCTCGCTCTTGTTCAACAGCTCTCGCGCCGCCGAGGCGATCACTGGATGGGTTCCGGCCTCGCCGAGATGCGGCGTGGTCATCATCGCCCGGAGCGTCGTCTCGATCGGCTGCTTCGGATCGGACAGGAAGGCCGCGACGCCGGCCAGCGTCTTGTCCTGCCCTGCATACAGGACATGCAGGATCGCGCCGACCAGCAGGGCGTGGCTGGTCTTCTCCCAATGGTTCCGCCGCTCCAGCGCGCCTTCGGGATCGACCAGGACGTCAGCAATATTCTGGACGTCGCGGACCTCCCATTCTCCGCGGCGAACTTCCAGCAACGGGTTGTAGGCAGCCGACTCCGCATTGGTCGGGTCGAACAGTAGCACGCGGCCATGCCGTGACCGAAAGCCCGAGGTCAGCTCCCAGTTCTCGCCCTTGATGTCGTGCACGATCGAGCTGCCCGGCCAGGTCAGCAAGGTCGGCACGACCAGGCCGACGCCCTTTCCGCTTCGCGTCGGGGCAAAGCACAGGACGTGCTCCGGCCCGTCATGACGCAGATAGTCGGCACCGAGCTTGCCGAGCACGACCCCGTCAGGACCGATCAGCCCCGCGTTGTGTGCCTCGCGCACCGTCGCCCAACGTGCCGAGCCATAGGTGGCCACGTTCTTGGCCTCGCGCGCGCGCCAAACCGACATGCCGATCGCCACCGCGATCGAGATCAATCCTCCCGAGGCCGCGATGCAGGCGCCTTCGACGAAGATGGACGGCGCATAGGCGTCATAGGCGTACCACCACCAGAAGAAGGCGGGT
>JAUXRT010000289.1 GCA_030681635.1 Reyranella sp. | reverse complement strand
GAGCGTGCGCAACGGCTGGCGCGCCTGCTCATCGCGGAAGAGATATTCGCGCAGGTAGGTCATCACATGTGTGGGATGGCCGCGCACCAGCACATGGTCGTTGCGGTCGGCCAGGGTTTCCCACGGCGTCTTGTCGGGATCGAGGCCCATGCGGCGCTGGTCGATGATCACGGGCAGCAAGTTGGCGCCCAGCTTCACCGTGCCACTGTCCGGCTCGAGCTCGCCGATCATCATCTTGAGCAGCGTCGTCTTGCCGGCACCGTTAGGGCCGATCAGGCCGATGCGGTCCTTGCGGAAGATGCGCGTCGAGAAATCCTCGACGATCACGCGCTCGCCCCAGCGCTTGGTGATGTTGCGCACGGTGATGGCGAGCGCGCCGGAGGATTCCGCAGGACCGACCTCGATGGTGGCGCGCCCGACCGGGCCGATCTGCTCGCGGCGCTGCTTGCGCAGGTCGCCCAGCGCCCTTAGCCGCCCTTCGTTGCGGGTGCGGCGTGCGCGGATGCTCTTGCCCGCCCATTCGGTCTCGCGCTCGATCAGCCGGTCGAGCTTGTGCCGCTCAGTGGCCTCGCGCTCCAGGATGTCGGCCGACCAGGAGTCGAACTCGGCATAGCCCTTGTCGAGGCGGCGCACGATGCCGCGATCGAGCCACAGCACGGCCCGCGTCAAGTTGGCGAGGAAACGACGATCGTGGCTCACCAGCACATAGGCGCCGCGCCAGCTCGAAAGCTTGGCCTCCAGCCACTCGATGGTCGGCAGGTCGAGATGGTTGGTGGGCTCGTCGAGCAGCATCACGTCGGGCTCGGCGACCAGAGCGCGGGCGAGCGCCGCGCGGCGTGCTTCGCCGCCGGAGAGGTTCGCGGGCTCGCGGGCGGCGTCGAGCTTCATCTCGTCGAGCAGCGCCGTGACGCGGTAATCGTCCGGACCCAGCGAATCGGTGAGCGCCGAGGCCACATAGGCGCCGACGCTGGCGTGGCCGGCGAAATTGGGTTCCTGCGGCAGGGTGGCAACCGTGGCGCCGGGCTGGGCAAAGCGGGTGCCGCCGTCGGCGATGGGCTGGCCCTCCAGGATGCGCAGCAGGGTCGACTTGCCGGCGCCGTTGCGGCCGACCAGCGACAGGCGCTCGCCGGGCGCGATCGAGAGCTCGACGCCGTCCAGGATGGTCTGGTCGCCAAGGTGAAAGCGGATGTCGCTGAGCGCAAGAAGGGGCGGGTCGGCCATCGGTCCTGATTTGGTGGGGCCGGTGTCATGACTGAAGCTGTCCAGATGGGCAAGCGCCGCGGGGAGCGGTAGGATCGCGCATGCTGCGGGCCGTGGCGGAACCGAGGCGGATCGACCGGGCCATCAAGCGCCTGCAGGGCGCGCTGAAGGGTGTGCCCGCGCGCGCCGTGCGGTTGACCTGGCGCGGCGGCGAACTCGTCACCACCATCCGCTGGGCGCGCGACGATCATTTCTGGTGGGCCTTCGAACCTCGTCCAGCCGGCAAATCAACCGGCGCCCGCCATGCCCTGCTGCTGGGCCATGCCGCCCATCCGCCAACCAAGCGCGAGAGCATCACCTGCGAGATCAACCTGCCGCTGGGCGGCGCCGACCGCAAAGTGGCCGGCATCATCGCCGCCGACGCCGAGGGCGCGCTCTATCTCGCCCATTCCGGCCGCATGGGCGGCGCACGGCCGGGCCAGCGCAAGGCGGGCTTTCGCGACTTCCTCGACGACGGCGTGTGGCGGCCCCTCGTCTGGCCCGATGGCGAGGAGTCCGAAGCATTGATCGTGGCGCCGCTCGACAGCCCACGCCTCACCCGGCTGCTCGGCCAGTTCGTCGACACGGTGCGCCGCTACAAGGCGGGCGACTTGCCGGTGGCGCGCACCGGCCTCTGCGTCGAGCCGGGGCCGGCCGATTCGGCCACCGCCGCCTGCGACCGGCGCCTGGTCGACGGCGCGCTGCACGAGGAGCTGGTCAAGCGCGGCCTGTTCGGCGGCCAGGCTGATCTCTTCTCCTTGCGCGGCGATCGCCCGCAGCCGCTGTTCGCCCTGGTGGCCGACGGAAGGCCGGAGGAATTGGCGCTGGCCGTGGGCTCTCTGTCCCTGGCCCAAGCCCGCGGCGGCAGCGACGTGCGGCCGATCCTGATCGCGCCGGCGGCGCTGGTGGCCCGCGACGATGCCACACTGCAGGCGCTGCCCTTCGCCTGCGTCGGCTTCCGCTGGCGCGGCGCGCGCGCCATCTTCGATGGCCTCGACGACGCATTGGCGTAAGTTGTCCAGATGGTGATGTGTCTATGGTGATGGGTCTCACGACCGGACTATGGGTGAGCGCACAAGTGCGGCTGTGCGACCGTGCCTTCATTCCAGCCACCGTGGTGCGGCGCGGCGATGCCGATGCCGGCACGGTGCTGGTGAAGATCAACCGCTTCGAGGCCGGCGTCACCGTCTACACGCAGGCCAGCACGATGGACGACAGTCCGGCCTGGAGCCGCGGCACCGGGCCTGCGCCCGTGCCAGAAGCCGAGGCCGACGCCTACATCGCCCGCCAGGTCTCCCGCGACCCCGACCTCTGGGTCCTCGAGATCGAGGACCGCAAGGGCGCGTACAAACTCGACGGCAAGGTGGTCTGATCCGGCGCTACTGCGCCGGCAGGACCGTCAGAGGGTCGAGGGTCTTGTTGGCACGGCGGACTTCGAAGTGCACGCGCGTGTCGGACTTGGCGACGGCCTGGCCCTTCTTCACGGCGTCGCCCTTCTTCACCAGCAGCGACTCGTTGTTGGCATAGGCGGTGATCCAGCCGCCGGGATGGCTCACCAGCACGAGATTGCCCATGCCGCGCACTTCATTGCCGGCATAGACCACGGTGCCGGAATCGGCGGCCTTCACGGTGGCGCCCTTCTCGGCCTGGATGTCGATGCCGTCGTTCTTCTGGCCGCCCGCCGTGCCGTAGTTGCCCACCACCTTGCCGTGGATCGGCCAGGCGAAACGGGGCGGCGGCGTGGCCGGCACGGTGACGGTCTCGGCGGCCGGGCTGAGCGGGGTCGGCTGGCCCGCCGGGGCGGCGGAGCGCGGCGCCTCGCCCTGGGCGGGCGGTGGCGCCAAGCCTTCGCGCTTCACCGGGCCGGGGGTGGTGGCGCTGGCGGGCGTGGTGTCGCCGGGCCCGGAATCCGGGACGTATTTGGCGCCCGGCATGTCGAGGCTCTGGCCGGCGCGGAGCCTGTAGGGCGATTGCAGCTTGTTGCGCTCGGCGATGGTCTGGATCGGCACGCCGTACTTGAACGACAGGGCTTCGACCGTGTCCTTGTCCTTCACGACATAGACCGGCACGGCGTTGGGTCCGGCGCCGGAGCCGGGATATTCCATGGTGCCTTCGCGGGCACCCATGACGGAGTTGCAGGCGCCGAGCACGACCGACAGCACCGCCATTGTACCCAGCGTGCGCAACCGGCCGGCCCATCGCGAGGGGAAGCGAGGGGCTCTTTTCATGAACCCATTCTACTGCATCACGATTCCGGCGGGAATCGGGCTCATGTCGATTTATCGGGTCTTATCCCTGC
>JAUXRT010000591.1 GCA_030681635.1 Reyranella sp. | reverse complement strand
GGTCGAGCCAGAGCGTGGCCGGCTCGTTGGCATGGCCGTCGGCGGAGACCATGAAGTACTTCTTCGCCGCGTCGGGCCGCGCGCTGCGCGGCCAGCCGGCGGCGCCCGGCGTGTCGAGACGCCAGCGATTGGGAGCATTGACCTCGATCTGGCTCATGGCTTCCTCCTCGTCTTCGTCGTTGTTGGCTCCTCGGCCGTTTCAAACCGTTCGTCCAGTCCGCGTTCGATGCTGGCCAGCACGCGCTGGCAAATCTCCAGGTCGGCGGCCGGCACCTTGGCCAGCAGGCGCTCCTGGATCTCGGTGCCGACCTTGGCGACGCGCACCGCGAGGTCGCGGCCGGCGCGGGTCAGATAGATGCCGCGCGCCCGGCGGTCGGTCTCGTCCTCGCGCCGCTCGATCAGGCCGCGGCGTTCGAGATTGTCGAGCTGGCGAACCAGCGACGGGCCCTCGATGGAGAGCGCGGTGGCGAGTTCCTTCTGCCGCACGCCGCCGCCCAGGCGGCCGACATAGGCGAGCGGTCGCCATGTCGCATCGGTGAGACCGAAGGCCTGCAACTCGGCATCGACGGCCTGGCGCAGGCGGCGGGCCAGCCGCGCGACGTTGAAGCCGAAATCGATCTGATTGGGATGCGCCACGGCATAAAGATAGGACGCTAATCATCTAAATGGCAAGGGCTCTCGTTCTCCCGGACCGCGAGCGTCAAAGGGCGGAGGTTACTCCGCCCGGGCTCGCTCGGGGGCATGAGCGAGCGGGACGCTCGCGGTCCAGAAGAGGGTTCAACGCCCTCGCTTGTTGTCGTGGTCCCAGTCGAGTTCGAAGCGGTCGCCTTTCGCCTTGATATAGGCCGCGTGCGGCGACCCGAAGTGCGCCGGCATCAGGAGCGCCCCCTGCTCCACGCAATCGGCCAGCAAAGCGCCGCGGGTCTTGGCGGCGAGATCGCGGTCGTCGCAGAAGCGGCTGTTCCATCTCCACACCGGCACCTGCAGCGGACTATGCAGCGCGTCGCCGGGGAACATCGCGCGCTGGCCCTTCGATTCGAGATCGATGCGGATCTGTCCCGGCGTATGGCCGGGCGCAGGCTTGAGCTTCAGGCAGCCGCACATGGCATGCTCGCCGCCTGAGACGAACTCCGCCATCTTCGCCTCGACGACCGGAAGCACCGAGTCGTTGTAGGTGTTGACCTCGTACTCCGGCGCACCGGCTGTCTTCGCCACCTTGGCCCAGTGGTCGTGATCGACCCTGGACATCACGTACTTGGCGTTCGGGAAAGTCGGCACCCACTTGCCGTTCTCGAGCCTTGTGTTCCAGCCGACATGATCGACGTGCAGGTGCGTGCACATGACGAAGTCGACCTCCTCCGGCTGGACGCCCGCCTCGCGCAGCCGGTCGAGATACTTCGTGTCCAGCATGTGGAAGCCCGGCATGCCGGGCCGGTTCTTGTGATTGCCCGAGCAGGCATCGATCAGGATCGTGTGCTTGCCCGTGCGGATGAGCCAGGAATGGATCGACCGCATGAGCCGGCCGCTTTCGGGCTGGTAGTAGCCGGGCGCCATCCAGTGCTCATGGCTCTTGAAGGTCTCGGGCTCGAACTCGGGGAAGAAATCCTTGGCCGGAAAGCCTGGCCCCGAAATCTCTTCTATGCGGGTGACGCGAACGTCGCCGATGTGGCGGTCTTGCATGATCACTTCACCTTTCCGATGTCGTCCGGTTCCCGATCTTCCGGAACAGCCAATGATAGAAGGGATTCGCGATGGTTTCATGCCTGTTTACCTGGCTGCCCCCTGATATGCGGCCATGGCATCGCTCCTCCCTGCTATGATGCGAATCTGTAATGAGGAGTGCGTCATGGGTAGAAGGATTTTCACTGCGGCACTGGTCGCGTCCGTGGTCTCGCTGGTGATCCCCGGACCGTTCCTGTCCTCCGCCGCCTATGCGCAGGCGCCGACGCCGGCCGAGGCCCGCACCATCGCCCGCGATGCCTATGTGTTCGGCGTGCCCGCCGTCAGCATGTACACGACGATGTACGTGTTCTCCGTCGACAAGAACAATCCGGAATACAAGGGCCCGTTCAATACCGTGCTGAACATCGCCCGCGTCTTCACGCCCGACGACAAGGCGTTCGTCACGCCGAACTCCGACACGCCCTACAGCTTCATGAGCCTCGACCTCCGCGCCGAGCCGGTCGTCATCACGGTGCCGCCGGTCGACAAGGGCCGCTACTTCGTGTTCCAGATGATGGATCTCTACACCTTCAATTTCGACTATCTCGGCACGCGCACGACGGGCAATGGCGGTGGCAACTACCTGGTCGCCGGCCCGGGATGGAAGGGCGAGACGCCGGCCGGCATCACCAAGGTCATTCGCTCGGAGACCGAGTTCGTGAACGTCGTCGGCCGCACCCAGCTCTTCAATCCGGCCGACCTCGACAAGGTGAAGAAGCTGCAGGCAGGCTACAAGGTGCAGAGCCTGTCGGCCTTCCTCGGCAAACCGGCGCCGGCCGCCGCGCCAGCGATCGACTGGATCAAGCCGGTGCCGCCGGCCCAGCAGAAGACTTCGCTGGAATTCTTCAACGTGCTGGCCTTCATGCTGCAGTTCATGCCCGCCCATCCCAGCGAGGTCGCGTTGCGTAAGAGCTTCGAGAGGATCGGCGTCGTCGCCGGCCGGAAGTTCGACGTCGCGGCCCTGTCACCCGAGATGAGGCAGGCTTTGCAGGCGGGCATGGCGGACGGCCAGAAGCTGATCGACGAGCGGCGGGCGGCGCTCGGCGGCAAGGTCGACGAGCTTTTCGGCACACGCGCCTTCCTCAAGAACGACTACGTCGCGCGCGCCGTCGGCACACAGGCCGGCATCGGCGCCAATTCGCGCGAAGAGGCGATGTATCCGCTCTACGAGAAGGACTCGGCCGGCAGGCCGCTCGACGGCGCGACGGGCCGCTACACGCTGCGCTTCGCCGCCGGCCAGTTCCCGCCGGTCGATGCCTTCTGGTCGCTTACCATGTACGACCTGCCCGGCCAGCTCCTGGTCGCCAACCCGATCAACCGCTACCTGATCAACGCGCCGATGCTGCCCGACCTCAAGCGGGACCCCGACGGTGGGTTGACGCTCTACATCCAGAACGAATCGCCCGGGAAGGACAGGGAAGCGAACTGGCTGCCGGCGCCCAAGGGGCCGTTCATGCTGGCCATGCGCTACTATCTGCCCAAGCGCGAGCTGCTCGACGGCACCTGGAAGTCGCCGACCGTCCAGAAGGTCGAGTGACCTCACCGGACCTCTACCGGACCTCTCCGCCGATCCGCCGCGCCCTCACCTGCCCTTGAAGGCGGGCTTGCGCTTGTCGAGGAAGGCGTTGAGGCCTTCGAAATGGTCCTCGGTCGCGGCACAGGCGGCCAGGCCCTCGGCCTCGCGGTGGGAGTGCTCGTCCCACGAATTGTCGAACGAGTTGCGGATCAGGCTCTTGGCGACGCCCAGCGCGAACGTCGGACCGTCGGCAAGCTTGCGCGCCATCTTCACGGTTTCGGCCACGAGCTGATCCTTGGGCACGACCCAATTGAGGATGTTGTTGTCCTTCGCCTCCTGGGCGGAGAACCGCTCGCCTAAAAGCGCGATCTCGAGTGCCTTCCGCTCGCCCACGACCCTCGGCAGGAAATAGGTGGCGCCGCCGTCGGCACTGAGGCCGATGTGGCGGTAGGCGAGCGTGAAGAAGGAATCGTCACTGGCGATGGCGAGATCGCAGTTCAGGATCAGCGACAGGCCGAAGCCCGCGGCGGCGCCCTGCACCGAGGCCAGCACCGGCTTCTGCATGCGGCGGATCTGGTAGATCAACTGATGCGCCTTCACGACGCGCATCTCGAAGCCGGCGAGGTGCGCCTCCTTCTCGGTCGTCAGCGACTTGTGGAAGCCCCTGATGTCGCCGCCTGCCATGAAATGCGTGCCGGCGCCCCGGATCACCACGCAGCGCACCGCGGGATCCTTCTCGAACTTGGCGCTGTGCTCGATCAGCAGATCGCGCATCTCCATCGACAGCGCGTTGAGCTGCTCCGGCCGGTTGAGCGTCAGCCAGCCGATGCCGTCTTTGACTTCGGCGAGAACGTGCGGTGCGGACATGCGGACTGATCCTCCAACTCGTGTTGGCGGGAAGTCTGCACGGTCGTCGCCGAGTGTCGAGAGGCTTTCCGTCGTCTCACTCGCGATCCGGAAAACTCAGAACGCCTCGGCCGGCAGCGCCATCACGGTCGCAGCCCCCGCCTTGATCTGGTGGCTGAGCGACGTGGTCTGCGGCAGCACGCGCGCCATGTAGAAGCGCGCGGTGGTGAGCTTGGCCTCGTAGAAGGCGTTGTCGCTGCCGGCAGCCAGCCCCTTGTGGGCCGCGACGACGATGCGGTTCCACATGAAGGCCATGGCGGTGAGCGCCATCAGGCGGAGAAGATCGGTCGCGGCGGCACCCGCCTCATCCGGGTTCTTCATGGCGTTCTGCATCAGGAAGAGCGCGCTTTCCTGGACACGGCCCAGCGCCTTCTCCAGCGGCTCGACAAACTCCTTCATCTGGTCGTCGGCCTTGTGCTTGGCCACGAAGCCGGAAATCTCGCCCAGCAGGCGCTGCGCCGCGGCGCCACCCTTCATCGGCAGCTTGCGGCCGACGAGATCCAGCGCCTGGATGCCGTTGGTGCCTTCGTAGAGCTGGGTGATGCGCGCGTCGCGCACGAGCTGTTCGACGCCGTTCTCGCGGATGTAGCCGTGACCGCCGTAGGTCTGGACCGCGAGGTTGGCGCATTCGCTGCCCATGTCGGTGAAGTGCGCCTTGATGATCGGCGTCAGCATCTGCACCAGATCGTCGGCGGCGGCGCGCTTGTCGGCGTCGGGATGGCTATGCGCCTCGTCGATCAAGAGGCCGACCCAGAGCGACAGCGCGCGGGCCGCCTCGGTAAAAGACTTCTGGATCATCAGCATGCGCCGCACGTCGGGATGCACGATGATCGAATCGGCCGGACCGTTGGCGTTCTTCGGACCGGTCAGCGAGCGTCCCTGCAGGCGATCGCGCGCATAGGCGACGGCGCTTTGATAGGAGGTCTCGGCGATGCCGAGGCCTTGCATGCCGACGCCGAGGCGGGCGGCATTCATCATCACGAACATGGCCGGCATGCCGCGGTTGAGCTCGCCCACCAGCCAGCCCTTGGCCCCGTCGAGGTTCATGACGCAGGTGGCGTTGGCCTTGATGCCCATCTTGTGCTCGACGGCGCCGCAGCGGATGCCGTTGCGCTCGCCGATGCTGCCGTCGGCCTTGGGGATGAACTTGGGCACGAGGAACAGCGAGATGCCCTTGGTGCCGCCCGGCGCATCCGGCAGGCGCGCCAGCACGAGGTGGAGGATGTTTTCGGTGAGGTCATGTTCGCCGGCCGAGATGAAGATCTTGGTGCCGGTGATGGCGTAGCTGCCGTCGGCCTGCAGCTCGGCCTTGGTGCGGATCAGGCCAAGATCGGTGCCGCACTGGGGCTCGGTGAGGCACATGGTGCCCGACCATGTGCCGTCGGTGAGCTTGGGCAGGTACTTCTTCTTGAGATCGTCGGAGCCGTGACGCGACAGCGCCTCGTAGGCGCCGTGGCTGAGGCCCGGGTACATGGCGAAGGCCTGGTTCGAGGCGGTGAACATTTCCTGCAGCGCGAAGCCCACGGTAGCGGGCAGGCCCTGGCCACCCCACTCAGGATCGCAGGTGACGGCGGTCCAGCCGCCCTCGCGGAACATGTCGTAGGCGTGCTTAAAGCCCTTGGGCGTGTGGACGACGCCGTTCTCGTAGGTGCAGCCTTCCTCGTCGCCGGTGCGATTGAGCGGGAACAGCACGTTCTCGCAGAGCTTGGCCGCTTCCTCGATGATGGCGTGGATGGTGTCGGGCGTGGCGTCCTCGTAACCCGGCAGGCGGGCCAGCTGCGAGACGTCGAGCACCTCGTTCAGCACGAACTGGATATCCTTCAGCGGCGCCTTGTAGACGGCCATGTTTTCCTCCGTGAGTTTCTCAGTCGCTAGCCGGGTCGGCGCCGCGCCGCTGCAGTTCAGCGGACACCTGTGTCTCGACGTCCTTGAACTCGCCGATCTGGGCATCGAGATCGGCCCGCCGGCGTTCGAGGTCTTCAATATGCAGCCGGCTGCGGCGCAGCAACTCGCGCATCTGCTGCAGGCCGGTGCGATCGACATGATAGAGGTCGAGCAGTTCCTTGATCTCGGCCAGGGTAAAACCCAGCCGCTTGCCGCGGAGAATCCAGCCGAGCCGCGCGCGGTCGCCGACGCTGTAGAGCCGCTGTGTGCCCTGGCGGCGCGGCTTGA
>JAUXRT010000586.1 GCA_030681635.1 Reyranella sp. | reverse complement strand
GTGCGCGACGGCCCCAACCGCGGCTTCCGCCTGCTCGGCACGTCGGAGGATCTCGCGCGCCAGATCATGGCCGGCCTCACCGCAACGCAGCGGCAGACGGCCATCATCGCCGACCGTTCGTTCGGCGAGATCGTGGCCAGCCCGCAGCGCGAGCGCGACCTCGGCCAGCCGCGCGGCCTAGACCTCGGCCAGATGAGCGGCGCCCAGCGCGCGCTGGTCGAGGCGCTGATGGACCGCTTTCTCGGCACCCTGGCGCCGGATCTGGTGGCGGCCCAGAAGAAGCGGGTGATGGACCAGGGGATCGCCGCCTTCCGCTTCGCCTGGGCGGGCTCGCTCACGCCGGGCGAGGCGCACTACTTCCGCGTCCACGGCCCCGCCACCGTGATCGAGCACGACAACACCCAGAACGGCGCCAACCACATCCACGCGGTGTGGCGCGACCTCACCGCCGACTTCGGCAACGACGCGCTGGCCGACCACTACCGCCGCCAGCCGCACCGCTGAGGGGCGGTTTTCCGGACACCATCTGTCTGGAATCTGTCTGTCCAGAAATTCGCAAATCGCCGACCCGCCTGAACCGGACGATTCTTTTCGACTCAGGGCCGAATCGCGGACCTGTCTGAAAATTCAGGCCCCCCCTCACAAGGCCGCGCACCACGCAGGTCATGCCGACAATAACAGAAATATAGCCTAAAACCTGCTGAACTTGCAAATCCATGATTGCCGGCAATGCCAGCACACCGGCTACAGATCGAACTCCACGAACACCGGCCAGTGGTCCGAGGCGTTGGTGCCGTAGTCGATCCACGCCTTCCTCACGCGGGCGGCGAGGTCGTGGGTGACGAAAACATGGTCGATGCGGCCTTCACGCGGGAAGGAATTGACCTCTTCTTCGCTGTTGCCGGCGGCGCTCCAGGCGTCGGCCAGGTGCATCACCGTGCCGAGGCGGCCGTAGCTGCTCATGTCGCCGCAGACCAGCGGATATTCCGGATGCGCCGGCGTGAAGTTGAAGTCGCCGGCCAGGATGGCCGGGCGCGGCACGTCGGGACGGCGCTCCTGGAACATGAAGGTGTCGCCGCCGGCGCTGTCCCAGGTCGCCCCGGTGCGTTCGGCATTCACGACGGCCTCCATCAGGGCGCGGACCTGCGGCAGCCGCTGCTGCGGGCCGACGTGGCTGAGATGCACGCTGTAGACCCGCAGCGGGCCCGCCGGCGTGTCGATCGCGGCCTCGACGAAGCCGCGCTGCAGGTCGAAGCGCTCGACGAGCTGGGTCTTGGGCAGCAGGTGCCCCCGCGCCCAGGCGATCGGCCAGCGCGAGATCACGGCGTTGCCGAAGCTGCGGCGGCGGTTGGCGATGCGGCCGTCGGCGCCGACCGTGCTGGCATCCGCCTCCATGGCGCCGTGATACCAGTGATAGCGGTTGAGCCGGGCGGCGATCTCGGCCGTTTGGTCGGCAAAGGCATTCTGCGACCAGCCCGAGACGGCTTCCTGGATCGAGACGATGTCGGCCTGGGCCACCGCATCGGCGATGCGCGCCACATCGTACTTGCCGTCGGCGCCGACGCCGTAGTGGATGTTGTAGGTGCAGAAAAGCATGTCACGCCCTAACCAGTTGCATCATCGCCCACTTCTTCTCTATTACTCGGGGATGCAGCCTCTTTTGTATCCCTAAAATATTGCCGACCCAATCGCGAGACACGAACACGGACGCCGTGAGGCACATCTCCGTGGACTCGTTCATCCAACACTATTGGATGGGCTGGGTCGCGATTTCCGCGGCGAGTTTGCTTTCATTTTCCGCGGCCCTTTTCGCCACCTACACATGGGCGGGCCCCGATTCCTGGTATGCCCCCCTCATTGTTGGAGCCGCCGCCTGGGTCAGCCTTCAATGGCACCGCCGTCTGGCAATCAGGAAGGTGTGGCGAACATTCATCGCAATCGACGCTCGCAAATGGTCCGCCTTGAACTTCGATGAACTCAAGGTAGGCGACATAATCGCGACCCGACATGGC
The DNA here is from genome assembly GCA_030681635.1 of Reyranella sp. Classification (GTDB taxonomy): domain Bacteria; phylum Pseudomonadota; class Alphaproteobacteria; order Reyranellales; family Reyranellaceae; genus Reyranella. The sequence goes on along the minus strand of JAUXRT010000586.1, from coordinate 19,738 downwards.
GGCAAAAGCAGCCGTCTCGTTCGCCGCCACATCGGCGGTGAATACAGCCACGTCGCCATCTACATCGGGGACGGCAAAATTTGCGAAGCTGTGCTCCCCCGTGCGCGTATCGTTTCGGCCGACAATCATACGACAACCTCCGACGAAGATGGCGTTTGCGTGCTGCGCCTTCGTTCGGAGTCTGTTGATCAAACCCGCCTCGTCAATGAAGCCAGATTCTACGCCTGGAATCTGTACAGCGTTTCCAAAGCATTGCGCTTCAAGGTGGCAGGAGCGGCGGCATTGGCCTCGCGCGACTCGAACATTTGCTCGGAGTTGGTTGCCGAGGTCTACCGGCGAGTAGGCCACGACCTGTGTCCCGGCATTCCGCCAAGCCATACGAACCCCCAGCACATTGTGACGAGTGCGAGTCTCGTAAACGTAACGCCGACGTGCCGGGTATCTCTGAATGCGGACGAAGCACAGTCCGTGCTGCGCGCGGCGCTCGGCCGCTCGGGTCCCATTCGAACGCTCGTGCTGCCTTGGTTAAGATGGGTCGGCGCCCTGATATATTCGATCTCGTTTCTTCGTTCAGCGTGGGCAAAGCCCATGCGCTCGTGGAACACCTTAGAATTCTGGACGTTCTATATTTACACGGCGATCCTTATTCTGAAATTGGCCGTCACATCCCTTGGCCTCCGGATCAGCGCAGGGCCGACGCGCTACCTCTATCGAAAGGCTACCGCCGAGGAGCGCACATATATGCAAGAGCAGGTAGCCGGTTGGCTGAAATTCAATCAAGAAGTCCTGCAGGTCGACGAGCGCGCGGGAAAGAATTGGCCTGCCGAAGTACCGGCGCGGTGGACGAGAAGGTTCGACGCCTTGTGGAGGATCAATGCGCGCCTCCGCCGGTGGAGAATTGTCCATTTGCAAGCGACACTGAACAGTTGGACTTGAAGCGACCAGGCGGAGAGGTCGCAAGGCTGCTGCGGTACAAGCTTCAGCCCCGCTGCGAGGCAGGGTCCGCCAAACCGAGGCGACGCCGGGCTCTTCAACGAAGCAGCTGTTCAAAAGGAGACTCACAGTAGCCGCCTGTGTCACCGCCCGACTACGTGCAGTGCTCCGCTTCTTCTTTTTCGACGCAACTCAATCCGATCTCGGCTGTTTAACCGCCAGGCGCTTCGACCCGACGCGCCGAAAGTAAACTCCGAAGGTAGGAATCATGAAGAAGTTGCTTCTGGCCGCCGTAGTGGTGGCGACCTGTGCGGCGCTGCCGGCCTATGCGGCGACCGACGCCGAATGCACCGCGATGTGGACGAAGGCCGACGCCAACAAGGACGGCACGCTCTCCGACGTCGAGTCCATGCGTTACGCCGCGGCGATGCGCGTGCGTGACACGAAAGCCCCGGCCGACGGCAAGATCACGCAGGCGGCCTTCGTCGAGGCCTGCAAGGCCGATGTCTATGCCGTGCCCAAGCTCGATGCGGGCGCGCCGCTCAAGGGCTCGAACAGCTTCACCGAGGGTCAGGCCAAGGACCGTGTCATCGCCTGGGGCGCCACCGGCGTCACCACCCTGACCAAGGATGCCGACGGCATCTGGCGCGGCACTTCCACGATGGACGGCAAGCCCAGCAACGTCGCCGTCGACTTCAAGGGCAACGTCGTCTTCACGGCCGCGCCGTAACCGATCCCCTCAAATCCCATCAAAGGACCAGATCATGAAGACCATCAGCCGAGTGTACGACACCTATGCGCAGGCCCGGAACGCGGTCGGCGCCGTCGAGGGGGCGGGCATCCCGTCGACCGACGTCAGCATCGTGGCCAACAAGTACGTGAGCGACCAGTACGCCGACGTCGATGACGCCTCCAAGGCCTCCGAAGGCGCCGGCACCGGCGCGGGTATCGGTGGCGTGGTCGGCGGCGGCGCAGGCCTTCTCGCGGGCCTCGGCATGCTGGCCATCCCGGGCCTCGGCCCGGTCGTGGCGGCAGGCTGGCTGACGGCGCTCGCTGTCGGCGCGGTGGCGGGTGCGGCCACCGGCGGCATCGTGGGTGCCCTGATCGGCTCGGGCATTCCCGAGGAGCATGCGCACGTCTATTCCGAGTCGGTCCGCCGCGGCGGCACGCTCGTGAGCGTGCGTGTGCCGGACGGCGATGCGGCCCGCATCCAGGGTCTCCTCGACCGCTACAAGCCGATCGATCCGGTCGCGCGCGGCACCGACTACCGCAAGGGTGGCTGGACGACCTTCGACCCGGCAGCCCCGGCCTACAAGCCCAGCCAGGCCGAGATCGAGCGCATGCGCCGCGACGACCTCGCGGCCTAAAGCGTCGAGAAATCTAAGAAGAGCGAGGGCGGGAGGCAGTGGCTTCCCGCTCTTTTCTGCTTCGTTCAGAGCACGCAACACCCCGATACACTTTTCAGGAGCAAGAGATGCCCGCAAAGCAAAAGCCAGACGCCATTGCCCTGCTGAAGGCCGACCATCGCAAGGTGGAGGGCCTGTTCGAGAAATTCGAGCACACACGGGATGACGCGCGCAAGAAGGCCCTGGTGCTGGAAATCTGCACCGAGCTCTGCGTTCACGCCACGATCGAGGAGGAGATCTTCTATCCGGCCTGCAAGGGCGAGATCAAGGAAGCGGACCTGCTCGACGAGGCATATGTCGAGCATGACGGCGCCAAGGTTCTCATCTCCGAGCTTTTACGCAGCGGCCCGTCGATCGAGTTCTACGATGCCAAGGTCAAGGTCCTGTCGGAGATGATCAAGCATCACGTGAAGGAGGAAGAGGCCCGTTCCGAAGGCCTGTTCGCCCAGGCCAAGGCCGCCGGCGTCGACATGGTCGAGTTGGCCGACCGCCTCGACAGCCGCAAGCAGGAACTGCTGGCGGACTTCAAGGGTCGCTCAAAGCTGCCGCCCCCCGAAACCCGCAGCTTCACCGGGCACGAGCTGGTGCAGAGCCGACCGGTGAAAGAAGCGGCGTAGATCACGTTCCTCCCCCGTCATCGGCGGGAGATGTCAGCGTCTTACGCTGACGGAGGGTCATGACCCCATCGCTCTCGTAAGACGAGGGCACTTCAGGTGCTAGGTCGCAATGCGCCCTAGCACCGACTTGGCGGACTCCGCCAAGGGGAAGAGAATTGAGCTCGAGTCAGATCGCTCTTGCCACGCTCTCAGTCGGGCGAGGCGCACGACTTCCGCGTCCACGGGCCCGCCACCGTGATCGAGCACAACAACACCCAGAACAGCGCCAACCACATCCACGCGGTGTGGCGCAACGTCACGGCCGACTTCGGCAACGACGCGCTGGCCGACCATTACCGCCGCCAGCCGCACCGCTGAGGGTGCGGTTTTCCGGACACCATATGTCTGGAATCTGTCTGTCCGGAAATTCGCAAATCGCCGACCCGCCTGAACCTGCAACTCTACTGCATTGTCCTTCAGGCCGGCCAAACCTCATTCCCCATGCATATCAAACCCGCCCCGAGAAGCATGGCAGGGAAGGCCGGATCCTGTAATATCCGTGTGCGTCGTTGAGGAGTGAGGCCGCGATGATCGAACAGCTCACGAAAAATGAGCGGCAGGTTGCCATCGCCATCCTGCTCGTCCTCACCGCCTGCGGCATGACCTTCGCCGGCGTCGGCCAGGGAGACCCGCTGGGCGCGCATGGTTTTCTGATCATGGCGGCCGGCATCGCCGGCATCTTCTGGGTGATCTCGGGCTATTTCACGCCCGAACCGCCGGCCGACCGCTCCGACAGCTACTACGATGATCCGAGCCGCGCCGGCATCGTGTTTGCCATGGCATGGGCCGTCGTCGGCATGTTCGTGGGCGTTTGGGTCGCGTTGTTGCTGGCCTATCCGGACCTGACCTTCGACGCGGGCTGGGCGAGCTTCGGCCGGCTGCGCCCCGTACACACCAGCGGCGTCATCTTCGGCTTCGGCGGCAACGCGCTGATCGCGACCTCCTTCTACGTGATGCAGCGCACGTCGCGGGCGCGCTTGCCCAGCCAGCTCGGCCCGCTCTTCGTCCTGTACGGCTACAACCTCTTCTGCGTGCTGGCCGCGACCGGCTACCTGATGGGCGTCACCCAGTCGAAGGAATATGCCGAGCCCGAATGGTACGCCGACCTCTGGCTGGTCATCGTCTGGGTGACCTACCTGATCGTCTACCTGCGTACCCTGGCGCGGCGCAAGGAACCGCACATCTACGTGGCCAATTGGTATTACCTGGCCTTCATCGTCGTGGTCGCGATGCTTCATATCGTGAACAACCTCGCGGTGCCGGTGAGCTTCGGCAGCGCCAAGAGCTACTCGCTGTTCTCGGGCGTCCAGGATGCGATGACGCAATGGTGGTACGGCCACAACGCCGTCGCCTTCTTCCTGACCGCCGGCTTCCTCGGCATGATGTACTACTACCTGCCCAAGCGCGCCGGCCGGCCGCTCTATTCGTACCGGCTGTCGATCATCGGCTTCTGGGGCATCACCTTCCTCTACATGTGGGCGGGCTCGCACCACCTGCACTACACGGCCCTGCCGCAATGGGTGCAGACGCTGGGCATGACCTTCTCGGTGATACTCCTCGTTCCGTCCTGGGCCGCCGCCGCCAATGCGCTGCTGACCCTGAACGGCGCCTGGCACAAGGTGCGCGACGACGCGACCTTGCGCTTCATGATGATGGCTGCCGTCTTCTACGGCCTCACCACCTTCGAGGGGTCGTTCCTGGCGATCCGCCCCGTCAACGCCCTGTCGCACTACACCGACTGGACGATCGGCCACGTCCACGCCGGCGCGCTGGGCTGGGTGGCGTTGATCACCTTCGGCGCCATCTACGCCTCGGTGCCGTGGCTGTGGAAGCGGCCCGCCATGTATTCGGCACGGCTGGTCGAGGTCCACTTCTGGCTCGCGATCGCGGGCACCGTCGTCTACGTGCTGGCGATGTGGAACTCCGGCATCATCCAGGGCCTGATGTGGCGCACCTACAACGCCCAGGGCACGCTCGCCTACTCGTTCATCGATTCCCTGGTCGCGATGCATCCCTACTACGTGGCGCGCGCGATCGGCGGCCTGCTGTTCCTGATCGGCGCGCTGGTGGGTTGCTACAATATCTGGATGACCATCCGCACCGCGCCGCCGGCGACCGAGCCGGCCCCCGGATCGGTGCTCGAGCCGGCGGGCGACTTCCCCGAACCGGCACTCGGCACGGCAGCGGCACGTCAGGCGGCGGAGTAAGCCATGTTCGGTTTCCACTACAAGCTCGAACGCAAGGCCATCGGCTTCACCCTCGCCATCATCGGTGTCGCCAGCATCGGTGGCCTGGTCGAGATCGCGCCGCTCTTCACGATCCACCAGACCGTCGAGGAAGTGCCGGACATGCGGGTCTACACGCCGCTCGAACTGGCCGGCCGCAACATCTACGTCCGCGAGGGCTGCTACGCCTGCCACTCGCAGATGATCCGCACCTTGCGCGACGAGGTCGAGCGCTACGGGCCCTATTCGCTGGCCGTCGAATCGAAGTACGACCATCCGATGCTCTGGGGCTCCAAGCGCACCGGCCCCGATCTCGCGCGGGTCGGCGGCAAGTATTCGGACGAATGGCAGGTCGCCCATCTCGTGAACCCGCGCGGCGTCGTGCCGCCGTCGGTCATGCCGTCCTATGCCTGGCTGCTGCGCAGCGACCTCAGGACCAACGATCTCGCCGGCCATCTCAGGGCGATGCGCGCGGTCGGCGTTCCCTACACCGACGAGATGATTGCCAACGCGGCCAACGACGCGCTGGGCCAGGCGAGCCCCGACAGCCCGCTCGCCGAGGGCGTCACCAAGCGCTACGGCGAGGCGACGAACGTGCGCGCCTTCGACGGCGTGCCGGAGCGGCTCACCGAGATGGATGCGCTCGTGGCCTACCTCCAGATCCTCGGCCGCCTCACCGAGGCACCCTACAAGATCGTGGCGTCCGAGGCCGCGCCGGCAGCGAAGGCGAAGGTGCCATGACCTTCACCTATGAAGATCTTGTGTGGTTCGCCAAGACGTTCGGCCTGTTCTATTTCATCGCGATGTCGGTGATCGTGCTGCTCTATGTCTACTGGCCCTCCAACCGCCGAGAGTTCGATCGTGCAGCCGCGTCGATCCTCGAGAAGGACGACAGGCCATGTCCGTAGAGGAACGCGATCCCCAGACCGGCTACCTGATGACCGGCCACGAATGGAACGGCATCAAGGAATTGAACACGCCGGTGCCGCGGCTGGTCTACGTCTCGCTGATCATCACCTTCGTCTTCTCCGTCGTTTACTGGGTGTTGATGCCGGCCTTCCCGACCTGGTCGAGCTTCACCAGGGGCCTGCTGGGCGCCGACGACCGCGCCGCAGTGACCGCCTCGGTGAAGCAGGCAGCGGTCGCGCGGTCGGCCTGGACCGACCAGATCGCCAGCCGGAGCTTCGCCCAGATCGAAGCCGACCCGGCCCTGATGACGGCCGTGCGCGACACCGGCCGCACCCTGTTCGGCGACAATTGCGCGGTCTGCCACGGCCTCGATGCCAAGGGAGGCAAGGGCTTTCCCAACCTCACCACCTCGTCGTGGCTGTTCGGAGGCTCGCCCGAAGCGATCGAGCAGACCATCCGCGTCGGGATCAATTCGACGCATCCCGACACCAGGATTGCCCAGATGCCCGCCTTCGGACGCGACGGCATCTTGAAGCGCGACGAGATCGAGAACGTCGTGGCTTATGTGCGTAGCCTCTCGGACACGAAGGCGGCCGCGACGATTCCGCCGGCAACCATCGAGCAGGGCAAGGCCGTCTTCGCCGCGAACTGCGCCGCCTGCCATGGCCCCGAAGCCAAGGGCAATCCCGAGGTCGGCGCACCCAACCTCATCACCCACTATTACATGCATGGCCGCGATGAGAACGCGCTCTACGCCGATGTGTGGGGCGGCCTGAAAGGGCACATGCCGGGCTGGGAAGGCCGGCTCTCGCCGGTCGATCGCAAGATCCTGACGCTCTACCTCATCGACCTCGGGAAGAAGCGGCCATGATCGCCGCCAATTCCACCAGCAAGCGCCCCAACACCAAGTGGATCGTGGCCGCTTCCGTGGCGGCCGGCCTGCTGCTGCTGGCCGGCGCCAACGCCCATCTTCTCTATGTCGCGCTCACCTCGCAGCCCGATTGCGTCTCCCATGTGAAACCGGGTGAAACTGCAGGCAGCGGCACGTTCAGCGCGGCGAAGTCGTCCTGTTCGGGAGCCAGACGATGAGGCACACGATCCCCGCGGTCATGCCGCCGGTGCCGCGCGACAGTGGCCTCAACAAGCGCTACGCGCCCTCGGTCGCCGGCCAATGGCTGGCGGCGGGCTGGCGCGATCTCATGGCGCAGCCGGCGCCCAGCCTCCTCTACGGCCTTGGGGTCTTTGTCGTTTCGGCAGCGGTCGTTTTCGGCCTCGTGGCCTTCGGCTGGGACTACATTCTCTTCCCGGCGCTGGCGGGCTTCATGGTCGTGGGTCCGCTGCTTGCCGTCGGTCTCTACGAGAAGAGCCGCGCGCTCCAGGCCGGCACGCCGGTCGATTTCGCGTCGATGGTGTTCGTGCGGCCGGCGGCGGGCGGCCAGCTGCTGTTCACCGGCGCTCTTCTCTGCGGGCTGATGCTTCTGTGGATGCGCGCCGCCGTCATCATCTACGCCCTGTTTTTCGGCCTGCTGCCGTTTCCCGGCCTCTCCCATGTCGCGGCGATGCTCCTCACCACGCCGACCGGCTGGGCGCTGCTGATTGTCGGCACCCTGGTCGGTGCGTTGTTCGCCGCCTTCTCCTTCGCCATCAGCGCTTTCTCGGTGCCCATGATGCTGGAGGAGCGGGTCGACGCGCTGACCGCAATGGGCACCAGCATGCAACTGGTCTGGAACAACCTGCCGGTCATGCTGGCCTGGGGCGCGATCGTGCTCGCGCTGTTCGTGCTCAGCCTCGCGACCGGCCTCCTCGGCCTCATCGTCGTGTTTCCCCTGCTGGGACATGGAACCTGGCATGCCTGGCGCGCCATCCGGCCCTAGGGCCGACCTCGGAGAGGAGCTGCTGCTGGCGAGCCGCCTCGTCGCGGGCGGCCTGCGGCAGAACGAGCTCAGCGTCCCCTCGATCCATTGCGGCGCCTGTGTTGCGCGTATCGAGCGCGTGCTGGGCGCTCTGCCCGGCGTCGAACGGGCGCGCGTCAACCTCTCGACCCGGCGGGTTTCCGTTGCGTGGCACGGCGAGGCGCCGCCACCGCTCGTCGCGGCCTTGAACGAAGCGGGCTTCGAAGCGCACCTGCATGCCGCCGGTGCGACGGAGAAGGATCCCGAAATGAGCGAGCTGGTGCGCGCCCTTGCCGTCGCCGGCTTCGCTTCGGGCAACATCATGATGTTGTCGGTCGCCATCTGGTCGGGCGCCGACGCCGGGGAACGCGACCTTTTCCATTGGCTGTCGGCGGCGATCGCGTTGCCAGCTCTCGCCTACAGCGGTCGCGTCTTCTTCCGGTCGGCCTGGCAGGCGGTCCGTCGCGGCAGGACCAACATGGACGTGCCGATCTCGATCGGCGTTCTTCTCGCCTTCGGCATGAGCCTCTACGAGACGATCCATCATGGGCCGCACGCCTATTTCGACGCCGCGACCTCGCTGCTGTTCTTCCTTCTGATCGGTCGCACGCTCGATCATGTCATGCGCGAGCGGGCACGCACGGCGGTCAAGGGACTGGCCGCCCTGGCCGCCCGGGGCGCCTGGGCGATCGAACCCGGCGGTGCGCAGCACTATGTGGCCGTCGACGCGATCCGACCGGGCATGACCCTGCTGCTGGCGGCGGGCGACCGTGTCCCGGTCGACGCCCGGATCGTCGAGGGGCGGTCGGACCTCGACGTCTCGCTGGTGTCGGGCGAGAGCCTGCCCCGGCCGGTGGCACCTGGCGCGCTGCTCCAGGCCGGTACGCTCAACCTGACGGGACCGCTCAGGATCGAGGCGACGGCGGTGGCCGGCTCCTCCTTCCTGGCCGAGATGACGCGCATGATGGAAGCGGCCGAGGCCGGCCGCGCGGGGTACCGGCGCCTGGCCGATCGGGCGGCGCGCCTCTATGCGCCGGTGATCCATGTCACCGCGCTGGCGACCTTCATCGGCTGGATGGTGGCGACCGGCGATGTGCATCGCGCGGTGACTATTGCCATCGCCGTCCTGATCATCACCTGCCCCTGTGCGCTCGGCCTCGCCGTGCCCATGGTCCAGGTCGTGGCGGCACGGCGCCTGTTCGAGCGTGGCATCATGATCAAGGGCAGCGGCGCGCTGGAACGTCTCGCCGAGGCGGATCACGTTGTCTTCGACAAGACCGGTACGCTCACCAAGGGCGTGCCCGACCTTGCGGATCGCGGCGCGATCGATCCGGACCTGCTGGCCGTTGCCGCGGCGATGGCGGCGCACTCCCGCCATCCCTATGCGCAGGCCATCGCCGCCGAGGGACGCGCGCGCGACGTGCGCCCGGTCGTGCTGACCGATCTCGGCGAACACCCCGGAATGGGCCTCGAAGGCCGGATGGGCAGCATGGTCTACCGCCTCGGCCGACCCGATTGGGCCCACGGCGACGCGGGCCGGCCCGGCGTCGCCCTCTCGGCAAACGGACAGCTCATGTGCAGCTTCCGGTTCCACGACGAACTCCGGCCTGGCGCCCGCGAATCGGTGGCCGCGCTGCTGGCGAAGAGCCTGTCTGTCGAGATCCTGTCGGGCGATCACGAGGAGCCCGTCCGGCGCCTGGCCTCGTCGCTGAACCTGCCCTGGCGCGCTTCGGTGCCGCCGGCAGGAAAGGTCGCGCATATCGCGGCCCTCACGGCACGCGGCGCCAAGGTCCTGATGGTGGGCGACGGCCTCAACGATGCGCCCTCGCTGGCCGCAGCCCATGTCTCCATGGCGACAGCCTCGGCCGCCGACGTCGGACGCAACGCCGCCGACATCGTCTTCCTGCGCGACGATCTCACGGCGGTCCCCGAAGCCATCGAGACCGCCGGCGAAGCGGGCAAGCTGATCCGGCAGAATTTCGCACTCGCCGTCGCCTACAACGCCCTGGCCGTTCCGATCGCCGTCCTGGGCTATGTGACGCCGCTCATCGCCGCCATCGCCATGTCGGCCTCGTCGCTCCTCGTGATCGCCAACGCGCTCCGTCTGGCCAGGCGCCCCGACCGCCGCGGCGCCGGCAGGCTCCCCGCGACCTCCGCGGCCCCGGCCCTGGAAGCCGGGCAATGACGGACTTCTTCTATCTGGTCCCCGTGGCGCTGGTGCTCGGCGTTGCGGGCCTTGCCGCCTTCATGTGGTCGCTGCGCAGTGGCCAGTATGAAGACCTCGACGGGGCCGCCCAGCGCATCCTGTTCGATGAGGACTTGCCGCTGAAGGACGCGGCGGAGGAGCGTCGGTCCACCGCTCAGACGGGACCGCCGGGCGACGCGCGGGACCGGGCGGACGGTTCCGTCACGGATCGACCTTCCAGTCATTGAGCAGTCGACACCTAGCGCCACCGGCGCTTCGGCCGGCACCCGGCGCATCGAGCCGCGTTGGACGGCGAATGCGACGAACGCCTATCGCCTCAGCCGCGCGACGTAGCCGCGGTAGATGGCGCGGCCGAGCTCGGGATGGGTTTGTATCCTGTGGGCCAAGGAATCGATGGTCCAGCTGTCGATGATGTCGTAGCCGAGCGTCTCCAGCGCCGCCGGCACCTCGGCGACATCGCGGATGTGATAGGGCACCTCGGCCACCCCGAAATTCTCCAGCGTCACCACCATGGGCCCGTCGCGCGTCACCACCTTGTTGAGCAGGATGTAGCGGGGCGGCGCGCGCATCCGGCGCACCAGGTCGACCAGCGGCTCGTTGAGATAAGGCATCAGCCCCGACGCCAGCAGCACGTCGGCCGCGGGCGCGTCTTCCATGCGCTCGACGAAGGACAGGGTCCGGTCCTGGGGCCGCCGTTGCGCCCGGCCGGCCTTCACCTGCGCCGGCAGGTCGTAGACGATCCAGTCGATGAGTTCGAGCTCGAGATAGGGTCCGAAGCCGCGGTACTTGACGCCGACATGGCCACCCGCGTCGACCAGCCGCGTGATCTCCGGCGCCAGCCGTTTCAGCCAGTAGAGGATCGGATAGTCCCAGAGCGGCACCTGCTGCATGACCTCGCGGGACACCGGTGTGACGCGGTCATGGTCGTAGCCGGCCAGCAGGCCGGGGCGGACATGGGCGACCGCTTCGTCGAAGGAGGCAAAGGCGCCGCGGAAGCGGACGTTCTCGCGCCGGAGCGCGCGGAACCGGCCAAGCGCGATCAGCGCGGCGCGTTTCAGGTGAGTTCGCACGTCAGATACATAGGCGGCTAGCGCCGAAAGGGCATCAGGAGATAGTCGGCGATCGTTCGCGGCTCGGGAACGTCGCTGAGGCCGACGGCGGGCCACTCGTCGCGCTGTGGAAAGCGGGCCGTGCCGAACAGGACATCCCAGAGGGGTGTCGCGGTCGCGAAATTGTGGCCGACATGCTCCGGCTCGCGCGAATGATGGAGGCGGTGGAAGCGGTTGTCGCAGAGCAGATAGCGCAGCGGCCCGATGTTCAGCCGGGCCGAGGAATGGATGAAGTAGGAATGCGTGTTGGCCAGCACGATGACCAGCCACGGCACCGGCCCCGAGGCGACGCCGAGAAGGATCGCCATGGGCATGGTGACGGCGGCGAACTGGAACAGGTCCTCGGCGACATGATGGTAGCTCGAGGTGGCGCTCAGCTCGGTGATCGAATGGTGCACCTTGTGGAAACGCCACAACCAGCCCACGCGGTGCTGGGCGCGATGCAGCCAGTAGTAGAAGAAATTGCCGACCATGGCGATGCCGAGCGCCGCCACCAACCAACCCGTGATGTTGAGCGGCAGGGAAGCCGATTCGGTGAGCGGCCGGAGGTCGAGGAAGGCGATCGGTGCGATGTCGAAGAAGCCCGCGCTGCCTTCCATCGCCTTCAGCACCACCGTATTGATGGCGATGGCGACGACCAGGAAGGTGGCGGCCCGGAGATAGGACTGCAGCGAATTGCGCGTCCGGGGCAGCAGCAGCTCGGGCAGCAGGTAGAGCAGGCAGGCCCCCACCGGATAGGCGAGCCGGATCAGCATGGAGTTCACGAGGCCATAGGCGACCGAGTACGCCTCACCGAGGAATGCCAGCATGGACAGGTCTTATCGACGCCGACCCTTGTCCGGCAAGAATTGCGATTGCAGTGTGTGTGAGATGCTGACCTGTCGATAATCAGGCGGACAATGAAACAGCGAAAAATATCTGGCTGGGCGTTCGTGGTGGCCGTCAACATCGTGGCCATTGCCGCCGTCCTCGGGCTGGGCGAGCTCGGCGCGCGGTGGATGGCCGGATCGGCCACCGACCAGGACGACCAGCTTCCGATGTGCCGCCCCGATGCCCTCACCGTCTGGCGCTACCGGCCCGACGTCCACCTCACCTATCGCGCACCCGAGTTCGAGATGCAGATCCGGACCAACGAGGCCGGCCTGCGCCAGGGGCCGATCGCGCCGGAAGAGGCGGACGTCATCACCGTCCTCTTCATCGGCGATTCCTTCACCTTCGGCTGGGGCGTGACCGAGGCGCAGCGCTATTCCGAGGTGCTGGCGCGGCTGGTGGCGGACCAGCGGCCGGGCACCCGCCTCAGGATCGTGAACGCCGGGCACTGGATGTACGCCTCCGACCAGCAGCTTGTGCTCATGAAGGAGATGATCGAGCGTTACCGGCCCAGCATCGTCGTGCAGGGCCTCTACTGGATGCATATCCGCACGTTGTTCAACCACCATCTTGTGCGGGCGCCCGACGGCACCCTGCAGGCGGTCGAGGATTCGAAAATCAAGGTAAGCGCGCGCGGGATACTGAAGCTTCAGTCCGACTGGCTCGAACGTCCGCCCTTGAACTCGCAGTTGGTGGCCACCGTGGCACGCGCCCTTCTCAACCGAGACGTCATCGAGCGGGCCAGCGAATGGGTCGACTACTTCAGGCCGGGCAAGACGCCGGACGAAGCCCTGTGGGTTCTCACCGACGACATCGCCGGCGAAACGATCCGGACGCTGGAGACGGCCGGCATCGCCTACATTCCCTTTCTCGTGCCGTCGATCGTCGAGGTGACCGGTTCGAACTGGACCGCGGTCGGGTGGAAGCGACCGACACCTCCCGCCGACATCGATATCAATCGACCGGCCCGGCGGATGGCCGCGATATTCGCCAGGCATGGGGCGCAGCTTGTCGACATCACCGCGCCCCTGCGTGACCGCGCCGAGGCGGATCTCTACTTTCCGCAGGATGGGCATTGGACGGCACGAGGGCATGCTGCCGTCGCGGAGATTCTGGCGCCTTACCTCGACCGGGTTCTCGGGCAGGCGCGCCGCTAGGGGCGGAAAGGCATCAGCAGGTAATCGCGTATCGTCTTCGGCTCGGGTGTGTCGGACAGGCCGACCTTCGGCCATTCGTCGGCACGCGGGAAATACGCCGTGCTGAACAAGACATCCCACAGCGGCGTCAACGTCGCGAAATTGCGATCGAAGTGCCTCTCCTCGAGCGAATGATGAATGCGATGGAAGCGGTTTTCACCGAGGATGTAGCGGAACGGCCCGATATTGATGCTGGCCGAGGAGTGAATGAAATAGGCGTGCGTGCTGGCAATGGTCAGAACCAACCACGGAACCGGTCCCGTCGCGACGCCGAGGAGAAACGCCATCGGCACGGTCACCGCCGTGAACTGGAAGATATCTTCGGCGAAGTGGTGATAGCCGCTGGTCGCACTCATCTCGGTGATCGAATGGTGCACGCGATGGAAGCGCCAGAGCCACGGGATCCGGTGCTGGGCGCGATGGAGCCAGTAGTAGAAGAAGTTGCCGATGATCATGATCGCGAACGCCGCGACGAACCAACCAGCCACGCGCACAGGCAGAAACTCAGATTCGGTGAGTGGCGAAAGGTCGAGCACGGCAAGTGGCGCAACCTTCTCGACATCGATCAGCCAGGTCGCCGCCGCCAGCACGAACGTATTGATCGCAACCGAAGCGGCCACGAAACACGCACCGCGACCATAGGACCCCAGGGAATTGCGATTGCCGCCGCGGGGCAGCAATGTCTCGAGCAGGAAATAGACGAGGCAGACTTCGGCCGGGAACGCCAACCGCAGGAGCATCGAGTTCACCAGGCCATAGGCGGCCGAATAAGCCTCGCCGAGAAACGCAAGCATGGACAGGTCTTAGTACGGGATATGCCGGCTCGCCACCCCCCTTGAGCGGCGGCCGCCGGCTCTCAGCTCAACCAGCTCATCGGGTCGAGCTTGTCGAGGTGGCGGTAGGGATCGTCGACCACGCCGAGCGACCAGTAGGCGATCGTCGTCGTCGCCGTCAGCAGGGCGAGCGCCAGCGCGCCGGCGCGCGGCCGGTCAAGATGCACCGAGGCCACCGCAAGGTGGGTCATGAGCCCGATCAGCAGCACGGCCAGCCAGGAGTTGAATTCGGTGTGGTTCTGCCCGATCCACAGCCGGTCGGAGCGCGTGGTGGCGATGTCGTCGACCAGGGCGAAGGCCTGCGACGCCGCCGGACCGGGCGTGTCGCGCGCCATCCGCACGGTGAGAGCCTGGAGGTCGCGCAGGGCCGCCTCGGCCTTGCTGCTGGCCTTCTGGTTGCGGTGCTGGGTCCACTCCTCTTCCTTGACGGCCAGGACGTAGCGCCGCACGGCGGCGGCCGCCTCGGGAACGTTCATCTGCGCCGGGCTGGTGAGTTCGATGAAGCGCTTGATCGCCGAGCCGGCCTGGATGAAGGCCCGTTCGGCCGAGCGCTTGTGCGACCAGATGTCGGCGGCGTGGAAGGCGAGGAACAGCGCGAAGATCATCGAGATCGCGGCGAAAAACGGCCCGACCGGCATCCATTGGGCGATCTGCTTGGACCGGCTGTTGACCAGCTTGAGCAGCCCGAGGCTGATGCCGAAAACCACCAGCCCGTGCACGGTGAAGATCGCGAACTGGATGAGATCGGGAAGCCCGAACACATAGTCCGCCCATTGTTCTGCCGTGCGCAAGATCGCCTCCGGTTTGGCGTTGAGCTCTACCGATGAGCCAGCCGCGGCGCGGCGAGCGCGGCGGCCAGCGTCGGCGCAACGTCGGCGGCGTCGCTCACGCTCACGCCGAGGTCGTGGAGCAGGCCGTCGTGGATGCCGTAGATCCAGCCGTGGATCGTGCACTCCTGGCCGCGCCGCCAGGCCTGCCGGACGATCGACGTCTTGCAGATATTGCGCACCTGCTCGATGACATTGATCTCGCAAAGCGCATCGACCTGGCTCGCCTTGGTGGGCTGGGCAACGATCGCCTCCTCATAGCGGCGGCCGAGCGCGTTGATGCCATGCAGCCAGTTGTCGAGCAGGCCGAGCTCATGGTTCTTCAGCGAGGCTTTTACGCCCCCGCAGCCGTAATGGCCGCAGACGATGACATGGCGGACGCGCAACATCTCGACGGCATATTGCAGGACGGCGAGACAGTTGAAGTCGACCATCATGACCTGGTTGGCGACGTTGCGATGGACGAACACCTCGCCCGGCAACATGCCGATGATCTCGTTGGCCGGGACACGGCTGTCGGAGCAGCCGATCCACAGCACGCGTGGCACTTGCTGCTTGGCGAGCTTGTCGAAGAAGCCGGGATTGTCCTCCTCGATCTGCTTCGCCCAATTCCGGTTGTTGGCGAACAATCCTTCGAGAAAGTCGTTTTCGTCTGTATCAGCCATGCGATGCCCCTGACGCTCAACCGTACCGATTTTTCAGCACGCCGATCCCGTCGATTGCCACCTCGACAACCGTACCCGCCTTCATCGGCAGGACCCCGAGCGAAGTGCCGCAGGCAATAACATCCCCGGGCCTCAGCGTCATGTCCTGGGAGAGGCGGCTGACCAGTTCGGCCGGTGGGAAGATCATGTCGTCGACGCGGTAGTTCTGGCGCTCCCGCCCATTGACCAGCGTCCGTACCACGAGGTCGAGCGGGTCGATGTCCGTCGCAACAACCGGGCCGAAGACGCCGAAGCCGTCGAAGTTCTTGGCCCGTGTCCACTGCGGGAACGAAGGGTCGCGCTGCAGCAGTTCCAGCGCCGTCACGTCGTTCACGCAGGTGTAGCCGAAGATATGGGCCGCGGCCTGGTCGACCGGTACCGCGGTGCAGGCCTTGCCGATGACGATCCCCAGCTCGCCCTCATAGGCGACGCGGCCGTCGTACGACGCCGGCACGGGGATCGGCCGGTCGTGGGCGTTGAAGGAATTCGGCGTCTTGATGAAGGTGAGCGGCTCGGCCGGGATCGCCCAGCCGTTCTTCTCGGCGGCGGCGCGGAAATTGTTCCACAACGCCACCATCTTGGTGGGCTGGGTGGGCGTCAGCCAGTGCGCCTCGGCGGCCGGCACGGTCTCGCCGGTCGTGGCACCGGGGTCGAACAGGCCGCCCTCATGGAGATGGACGGTCTCCCCCTCGACCGCGCCGATACGGGCTCGGCCTGCGTGTTCGATACGCGCCCACAAGGTCATCGCGAGAGAGTCATGGCGCGTCAGCGATGCGCTTGCCGCTTTGCGAGTCGAACAGGTGGAGGTTGCCGGGATCGGCGGCAAAGCGCCGCTTGTCGCCGGGCTTGGCCAGCACGTGGCCGCCCTGGCGCACCGTCACCAGTTCGCGGGCGTCGCCGAAATGGCCGTGCAGCAGCGTGTCGGCGCCCAGCGGCTCGGCCAGTTCGATGGTGAATTCCAGCGGCCCATCAGGCGTCGGCAGCAGATGCTCGGGCCGGATGCCTAGCGCGATCGTCGTCCCGTCGGACGCCGAGGTCGGACGCGCCAGCGGCAGCGCCACGCCCGCGATCCCGAGGCCTGCGACTTCCACCGACTTGCCGCCGGCCGAGACCTTGGCGGCGAGGAAGTTCATCGCCGGCGAGCCGATGAAGCCCGCCACGAACACCGAGGCCGGGCGGTCGTAGACATCCATCGGCGTGCCGATCTGGTCGGCGACGCCCGAGTTCATCACGATCAGCCGGTCAGCCAGGGTCATGGCCTCGACCTGGTCGTGGGTGACGTAGATCGAGGTGACGTCCAGCTCGCGCTGCAGGCGCTTGATCTCCAGCCGCATCTGCACGCGCAGCTTGGCGTCGAGATTGGAGAGGGGTTCGTCGAACAGGAACACCGCCGGCTCGCGCACGATGGCGCGGCCCATGGCGACGCGCTGGCGCTGGCCGCCCGAGAGCTGGCGCGGCCGGCGCTGGAGGAACGTGCCCAGCTCGAGGATCTTGGCCGCCTTCTGCACGCGCTGCTCGATCTCGGCCTTCGGCACGCCGCGGATCTTCAAGCCATAGGCCATGTTCTCGTAGACGCTGAAATGCGGGTAGAGCGCATAGTTCTGGAACACCATGGCGATGTCGCGGTCCTTGGGCTCGAGCTCGTTGACCACGCGGTCGCCGATCGCCACTTCGCCGCCGGTGATCCGCTCCAGCCCCGCCACCATGCGCAGCAGGGTAGACTTGCCGCAGCCCGAGGGGCCGACGATGACGATGAACTCGCCGTGGGCGATCTCCATGTCGATGCCATGGATGACCTCGAGCTTGTCGTAGCTCTTCTTGACGCCGCGCAGGTGGACTTGCGCCATGGCCTAGTTCCCCATCTTCCTACTTCTCGACTTCAACAAGGCCGCGCACGAACTGGCGCTGCATGAAGACCACGACCAGCACCGGCGGCAGCATGGCGAGCATCGCCATGGCCATCAGCAGGTTCCAGCTCGGCACCGAATCGACCACGTTGGCCTGGCGCGAGACGGTCATGACCACGGTGTAATAGCTTTCCTTGGTGGTGATGAGCAGCGGCCACAGATACTGGTTCCAGCCGTAGATGAACTGGATGACGAACATCGCCGCGATCGAGGTCCGGCTCATCGGCAGCAGGATGTCCCAGAAAAAGCGCATCGGGCTGGCGCCGTCGACGCGGGCGGCCTCGGTAAGCTCGTCGGGGACGCTGAGGAAAAACTGCCGGAACAGGAAGGTGGCGGTGGCCGAGGCGATCAGCGGGATGATCAGGCCGCCGTAGGAGTCGAGCATGCCGAGATTGGCGACCACGCCGTAGGTCGGCACGATGCGGACCTCGACCGGCAGCATCAGCGTGACGAAGATCGCCCAGAAAAAATACATCCGGCCGGGGAAGCGGAAGTAGACGATGGCGAAGGCCGAGATGATGGAGATGGCGATCTTCCCGATGGCCACGCCCAGCGCCATGATCAGGCTGTTGGTCAGCGTCATCATGACCGGCGTGCTGCCGACGCGGCCATAGCCCTCGGTCAACACCTGCGTGTAGTTCTCGATCAGGTAGGGGCCGGGCAGCAGCGGGATCGGCGACTGCAGCATGGTCTGCTGGCTGTGCGTCGAGGCCACGAAGGTCATCCACACCGGGAAAGCGATGACGGCCAGGCCGAGAATGACGACGAGGTGGCTCAGCAGCGTGAGGAAGGGCCGGTTCTCGACCATCAGTAGTGCACCCGGCGCTCGATGAAGCGGAACTGCACGACAGTGAGCGCGATGACCACGATCATCAGAATCACCGACTGTGCCGAGGAACCGCCGAGATCCTGGCCGCGGAAGCCGTCGTTGAAGACCTTGAACACCAGGATTTCCGTGGCCTTGCCCGGCCCGCCCTTGGTCAACGAATCGACCACGCCGAAGGTGCCGAAGAAGGCGTAGATGATGTTGACGACGAGCAGGAAGAAGCCGACGGGCGAGAGCAGCGGGAAGATGATGTCCCGGAAGCGCCGGCCGGGGCCCGCGCCGTCGATCGCCGCCGCCTCGATCAGCGATTTCGGGATCGACTGCAGGCCGGCCAGGAAGAACAGGAAATTGTAGCTGATCTGGTTCCACACCGCGGCGATCACCACCAGCAGCAGGGCCTGATTGCCGTTGATCACGTAGTTGAATTCGATGCCGATGCCCTGGAGCATCCAGGCGATGATGCCGACCGAGGGATTGAACAGGAAACCCCACAGGACGCCGGCGACAGCCGGCGCCACGGCATAGGGCCAGACGAGGAAGGCCTTGTAGCCGGTGGCGCCGCGGACGACGCGGTCGGCCATCACCGCCAGCAGCAGCGAGACGGCGAGTCCGATGGCGGCGACCAGGAAGCTGAACACCACGGTGAGCCGCGCCGAGTGGGCGTAGCTGTCGTCGCGGAAGAGCTGGGCGAAATTCTCGAACCAGACGAACTTGGAGTTGCCGCCGAAGACATCCTCGATCAGCACCGACTGGTATATCGCCTGGCCCGAGGGCCAGAAGAAGAAGACCAGCGTGATGACGATCTGCGGCCCCACCAGAAGGTAAGGCAGCCAACGCTCGTGGAAGGTGACGCGCTTTTCCATGTCGCTTGGAGGAAGCCCCCGCCCTTGCGGGCGGGGGCTCCTTCATCAGCCTACTTGTTGGCGGCTTCGAAGCGCTTCAGCTGCTCGTTGCCGGCCTTCACGGCGTCGTCGAGCGCCGTCTTGGCGTCCTTCTTTCCCGACCACACGGCCTCGAGCTCGCCGTCGACGATGTCGCGGATCTGCACGAAGTTGCCGATGCGCAGGCCCTTGGAATTCTCAGTCGCCGGGTTGAGCGTCAGCTCCTTTACCGCTACGTCGCGGCCTGGGTTCTTCTGGTAGAAGCCCGACTTCTCGGTGATCTCAGCGGCCGCCAGCGAGACCGGCACATAGCCCGTCTCCTGGTGCCACTTGGCCTGCACCGGTCCACTCGACAGGT
>JAUXRT010000580.1 GCA_030681635.1 Reyranella sp. | reverse complement strand
GAATGGCAAGGCCGCGCTCGTCCTGGCGGCTTTCAAGGATTATCCGTTGGATGGTTGGACCGTGACTCCGCTCGGCAACATTACCTACTATTCCCAAGGCCGATAGCGAGGTCCGAGCCGTGAGCCAGTCCGGCTTTGATGTCTCTCCCCGTCAGGATCTGCGGCTGTCCGTCGTCATCCCCGTCTACAACGAGCGGGAGACCCTGCCGCGAATCCTGCGCGCGGTCATGGCGGTGATGCCGGGCATCAGCCGTGAGATCATCGTGGTCGACGACGGCTCCAGCGATGGCACGCGTGAATGGATGTCGACGGCCTTCCCGGCCGACTCCAACGAGATCTCCGGCGTTCGTCGCAACCACGACGGGACGATTGATTTTTTGCCCAGCACCGCGGCGGCCGATGGCGATGGTTTCGAGGATGGCTTCGAGAAAGTCGCGGGGCCGGTAACCATGAGGCCGCGACTGCAGGCGGCGAACGGCGGCAAGGGAAGCGCGCTCCGCGCCGGGCTGGCCGCCGCCACCGGGGATGTGGTGGTGATCCAGGACGCCGACCTGGAATACGATCCGTCGGATTGGGTGCCGATGTTCCGGCTCCTCCAGATCGGTGTTGCCGACGTGGTGTACGGCTCGCGCTTCTACGGCCGGCCGCATCGCGCCCTGTATTTTTACCACTACCTCGGCAATCGCACGATTTCCGCGCTGTTCAACATCCTCTACGACCAGACGCTGACCGATCTCGAGACCTGCTACAAAATGTTCCGTCGCGAGGTGATCGAGGGTGCCGCCCTCTCGAGCAACGATTTTGGGATCGAGGTCGAGCTTTCCGCCGTGTTCGCGCGGCCCAGGCGCTGGCGGATATATGAATGCGCCATCAGCTACTACGGGCGCACCTACGAGGAAGGCAAGAAGATCGGCTGGCGCGACGGCGTACTGGCGCTTTGGTACGTCGTGAAGTTCCGCTTCGCGCGGCTCACCCGCTAGAGCCGGACTTCATGAACATGCGCCGTGCCGCCCTGGTGGTTCTCGGCTTCGCGCTGGGCGGATTTTGCCTCTGGCTGTCGACGCGCACCGTCGATTGGCCGGAAGCGGTACGGACATTCCGCGACGCCGATCCCGCCGACATCGGCATCGGCATCACCTTGTTCGGCGCCGGCATCCTCCTGCGGGCGCTGCGATGGCGGACGATCCTGGCCTTCCGGGCGCGCATCTCGCTCGGCAGGACACTCCAGGCACTGCTCGCAGGCTATGCCGTCAACAGCATCCTGCCGGCGCGGCTGGGCGAATTCTTCCGCGCTCACTATCTGGGGCGGCTGACCGGGATGTCCCGTTCCGGCGTACTGGCCTCCATCGTGGTCGAACGCCTGCTTGATCTCGTCACGGTCATCTGTGCTCTGGCCGCCGGCCTGGCGCTGGCCGGCGGCGGTGACAGCGCCAGTCGGTACGTGCTGCTGGGCGGCGCCGTGATTGCGGCCGCCGCCGTGGTCGCGCTGCTGCTGATCGTCCTGCTGCTGTCGCGCCACAGTGCCGAGGATCTGCTGTTGCTGCTGGTCGCCCGCGTGCCCGCCGGCACCCGGATCGCGCGACGCGGTGGCGCCATGCTGGCCGACTTCACGCAAGCGCTCCAGGTCGTGCGCACACGCTACTTCGCATTCGCGGTTCTATGGACCTTGCCGATCTGGCTGATCGAAGCCTGCGCCATGTGGTCGATCTGCCGTGCCGTCGGCTTCGATCTCGATCTTGCCGGCATGCTGTCGTTGCTGGGCGGCGCCAGCCTTAGCGCCCTGGTGCCGACGGCGCCGGGATATGTCGGCAGCTACCAGATGGCGTTCGTCGTCATCCTGGGCCAGTTCGACATCGACGCCACCTCCGCGATCGTCGCCTCCACGGCGGTACAGATCTACCTGATCGGCACCCTCACGCTGGTCGGCCTGGCGATCCTCGCGATCACTTCCGTCGCGTCGACGATCGAATCCGCGCGACGCCGTTGAGCGGGCGGCGCAGACAGGTCATTTCGGAGTCGGGGCCTTGCGGGTGGGCGTGGGTGCCGGGCCCGTCTTCCTCTGCGACGGCGGCGCCCGGGGATCCCTGCTCTGGGAGCCCTCGCTTCCGCCTGGCCCTTCGGCATACAGAACATATCCGGGAAGTCCGTCGCGGAGGACCTTCATCTGCATGACACGGCCGGCGTCCGGCCGGTCGACGGCCTTCAGGAGCTCGCGGCCCGCCTCGGCGAGCTCTTCCTCGGTGATGAGGTGGATCGACCAGGCCAGGATCGGACAGCCGTTCCCGTCAACGCGCCACTGGAGGTACTCCTTCATCTCGTCGGTGATCTTGTGCGCGAGAATGTCCTCCTTGAAGACGACCTGGGGATGGGCGAAGTCGCCCAGGTAATTCGCATAGAAGTCGGCGTACAGAATCTCGGAGTAGCCGGGCTTGAACCAGGCCCGCGGCTGGGCGTTGATCACCATGATCGGCCGGTCCCGGCATTCCGGGAATGCCCGGATCCAGTCGGCGGATTCGCGGAACGGCTCGTTCCAGGGCCGATCGCGACCAAGCGTCATCGAAATGACCGTCCACAGGACGATCGGCGCGAGCAGCAGGTTCGCAGCCACCCGGACCCGCTGCCCGGCGCCGGGCACGCTGGCATCGTAGAGCTTGGCGCAGAAAGCCCAGAGGAACGGCGCGCAAACCAGCAGGTTCCTGTCCGTGAAATTGGGGGCAATCAGGAGCGAGCTGACGATGCCGCCGGCGAGAACGATGACCGGCACGCCGACAAACAGGGCGGTCTGCGGGTCGAACGGAAACCGGCCGAGAGCCAGAACGTCCGCAGTCGATGTCGATGCCACGGGTGTCGATCGCGCAAAGAAGCGCCACTGCGTTGCAAGCGCTACGGCGCAGATCGCCAGGGCGAGCAATGCCTTCCTGGTGAAGGAATAGACCAGCGCGGCGCGGAGCTGGTCGAAATACCAGGAAAGATCGCCGTGGATCCAATTCGTCGTCGTCGAATACTGGGAAAATTCCTCGATGACGAGCTTCACGTAGAGGCCCGTGGACGTCAGCAGGATGGCGGCGAACACGGCAAGCACGAGACGCTGACGCGGGCAGAAGAAGCCGAGGACGATCAGGATCGCGAGGCATTCGTACATGAGATAGAAATGGACGAACGACCCGATCAGCATCAGCACGGCCAGCCCGGCGAACTCCGGTAGCATCCGCGTTTCCCGCCGCGCCCGCTTGGCCAGGATGGACAGGCTGATGGCGAGCATGGCGACGCCGATGAGGAACGCCAGCGAATAGCCGCGTGCGTTCTGCGCGTGGTAGAACCAAAAGAACGAGCCCGTCGCCAGCGCGGCACCGAACAGCCGGGCCGCCAGGCTGAAGTAGGCCCTGGTGGCGACAATGAACAACAAAATGGCGGCGACGGCGCATATGGCGCTGAAACTGCGCAGGGCGACTTCGTCGTCCCCGAACAGCTGGGCGTAGGCGAACGCCAACACGTAGTAAACCGGCGGGTGAACGTCGGTCACGATGCGGGCGACGAACTCATCGAGGCTGATACCGACCTCGACGATCCACGCCGTGAAAAGCTCGTCTATCCAGAAGCTGCTGACCTTGAGGCCCGCGAACGCGCCGACCAACCCGACGGCGCAGGCGATGCCGAAGCTGCCCACGGCAATCAAACCATCGAGTTTGGCACGCATCGCATTTTCCCCAACCGGCGCGCCTTCCGCCGGATCGCCCGAGGATTTTCCATAGCACACCGGATGCGGCGATCACCGATGGTCGAACCGATTGACCATATGAAATGTTATACTATAACATTATTGAAGAACAGGCGACGAAAGAGGCAGGCAAATGGGACGGCGGATCGACGGATCGTTTTTGGTTCTGGGCGCAACCCTCGCGGCGAGTGCTGCGTCGGCCCAGGACAAGCCGGATGAAGTGCCGGCAATCGTCGTCACGGCCAACCGGCTCGACCGCGAGCGCAGTTCGATCCTGCCGAGCCTCGGCGCCACCCGCTACGATTTCGGCAGGACCGCCATCCAGAACACGCCCCAGGGCGAAAACGCGCCGCTCAACCAGGTCCTGCTGCGTGCGCCCGGCGTGGTGCAGGACGGCTTCGGCCAGATCCATGTCCGCGGCGACCACGGCAGCCTGCAATACAGGCTCGACGGCGTGCAGCTCCCGGAGGGCCTCTCGCTGTTCAGCAGCGTCCTGTCGACGCGCTTCGCCAACGAGCTTTCGCTGATCACCGGTGCGCTGCCGGCGCAGTACGGGCTCAGGACGGCGGGCGTGGTCGATATCGGCGTGAAGTCCGGCACGACCGACCCCGGCGGCGAGGCCTCGGTGATGGGCGGCTCCTACAACTGGATCCAGCCGGCGCTGCAATATGGCGGCCGCTCGGGCGCGATCGACTACTTCGCCGTCGGCCAGTATGTGGGCAACGGCATCGGGGTCGAGAACCCGACGTCCGCCTACACGCCGCTGCACGACGACACCGCGCAGTGGTATGCGCTGGCCAAGGTCACCGGTATCGTCGACGAGACCACGCGGTTGAGCTTCATCGCCGGCGGCGCCAGCGCCCGCTACCAGATCCCCAACGTGCCCGGCCAGACCCCGGCCTTCACCGTGAA
The DNA here is from genome assembly GCA_030681635.1 of Reyranella sp. Classification (GTDB taxonomy): domain Bacteria; phylum Pseudomonadota; class Alphaproteobacteria; order Reyranellales; family Reyranellaceae; genus Reyranella. Next base: position 8,790 of record JAUXRT010000580.1, on the reverse strand, counting down.
CAACATCTCCAACTGGAACAGCTCGCTCCTCGACCAGCGGCAGTGGGAGGACACCTACTTCGGCATCGCCTCGCTGCAGAAGAGCACCCAGGACTTCAACCTGCAGCTCTCCGGGTTCACCCGATACTCCAACCTCTCCTACCAGCCCGATGTCATCGGCGACCTGCTCTATAACGGCATCCAGCCCTACGCCAACCGCACGAGCCTTGCCGCCGGCGTGCAGGGCGACGCCAGCCTGAAGGTCGCCGCGGCCCATACGCTGCGCGGCGGCTTCCTGGTCCAGCGCGAGCGTGTCACCAGCCTGACCAACGCCAATGCCGTGACGATGATGGCCGATCCGAACAACCCCGACGGCGCCCCCATCCCGTCCGGCCAGACCATGGGCCTCACCCAGGGCTCCGACCTCGTCGGTTGGACTTATAGCCTCTACCTGCAGGACGAATGGAAGGTGGTCCCGACGGTGACGGTGAACTTCGGCGCCCGCTTCGATGCGATCTCCGGCGTTACCTCGGAGAACCAGCTCAGCCCGCGCATCAATGCCGTGTGGGAACCCAATCCGATGGTCTCGTTGCGCGCGGGCTACGCCCGATACTTCGTGCCGGCGCCGCTCAATCAGGTGAACCCCAACTCGATCCAGGTGCTTTCGGGGACGGCGGTGGCGCCCGAGGTCGCCCTCAATTCCCCGGTGAGGGCCGAGCGTTCCGACAATTTCGACATCGGCCTCACGGTGAAGCCCGTCGACGGCCTGACGATTGGCTTCGCGGGCTACTACAAGTTTGCGCAGAACTACCTCGACAAGGGCCAGTTCGGCGCGCCGATCACCCTCGCCTCCTTCAACTACGCCAATGCGCAGGTGGCCGGCTGGGAGCTGTTCACCAACTACGACAACGGGCCATGGTCGCTCTATGCCAACCTGGCCTGGACCCGGACCTCGGCGATCAACATCAACTCCGCGCAGTTCAACTTCGAGCAGGCCGAACTCGACTACATTGCGAACAACTGGATTTTCACCGACCACAACCAGAGCTGGACCGGCTCGGCGGGCGCTGCCTACATCTTCAATTCCGGCTCCGATTGGGCGACGCGCGTTTCGGCCGACGTGCTGTTCGGCACGGGACTGCGCACCAGCATCGTCACGCCCAACGACACCTCGCTGCCGCCCTACGCCACGCTCAACCTGTCCCTCACCCAGAAGGTGCCGGTCGCCATCAACAAGGGCACGCAGGTGCGCCTCGACATCCTCAACGTCACCGACAGCACCTACCAGATCCGCGACGGCACGGGCGTCGGCGTCGGCGCGCCGCAGTACGGAATGCGCCGGGCCTTCTTCGTGACCCTGTCGCAAAAATTCTGACGCCGATCCGACATGATTCGGCGGGGCTGGACGTGATAAACCTTCGGCCATGCCCAACCAGACCACTTCTCTCGTCGTGCCGCTCCAGGGCGGCTCCAACTTCCGCGACCTCGGCGGCTATCGCACCGGCGACGGCCGCACCGTGCGCCATGGCGCCGTGTTCCGCTCCGCCCATCTCGGCAACCTGACGGACGAAGACCGCGCCGCCCTCGGCCGGATCGGCGTGCGCACCATCGTCGACCTGCGCGGCGTCAACGAGGCGGCCGAGACGCCGCATCGCATCGACGGCCTCACCTGCCGGGTCGTCGGCGCCCACATCGAACCCGGTGTCGGCGAGAAGATAAGGGGTGCCGTCGCCGACGGCAGCGCCAACCCCTTCGTGATGATGGGCTTCCTGACCGATCACTACCGCGATTATCCGCGCCGCTGCGCGCCGGGCTTCCGCACGCTGTTCACGACCTTGAGCGACGGCACGCACCGGCCGCTGGTGTTCCACTGCACCGCCGGCAAGGACCGCACGGGCTTCGCCTCGGCGCTGCTGCTCACCCTGCTGGGCGTGCCGTGGGATGCCGTGATGGAGGACTATCTCCGCACCAACGAATTGTGGACCGGCCACATCGGCCGCTATCCCGAACTCGACATCGATACCCGCGCCGCCATCGTCGAGGCGCGCACGCCCTATCTGGAAGCGGCCTTCGAAGTGGTGCGGACCGACTTCGGCGGACCGGAACAATTCGCCGAACGGGCGCTGGGGCTCGACGCGCCGGCGCGCGAGCGCATCCGCGCCGATTTGCTGGAGGGGTGACTTCCGCGCTAGGCCTTACGCCATGGCCGAACCGCGTTACGACACTCCCGAGCCCTTCAAGGTCGACATTCCCGAACGGGCGCTGATCGATCTCGACGAGCGCCTGCGCCGCTGGCGACCGGCGCCTGCCATCGCCGACAAGGGTAGCTGGGCCTCCGGCACCGATCCGGACTTCCTGGAAGAGTTGGTCGCCTATTGGCGCCATGGCTACGACTGGCAGCGTTGCCAGGAAGCCATCAACCGCTGGCCCAACTACCTGGTCGATATCGGCCCGCAGCGGCTTCATTTCATCCGCGAGCCCGGCACCGAGGTCGAGGACGCGCCGCGGCCGCTGCCGCTGGTGATCACGCATGGCTGGCCGGGCTCGATCGTGGAGTTCCTGCACATCATCGACGTGCTGGCCCATCCCGAGAACCACGGCGGCGATCCGCTCGATGCCTTCGACGTGATCGCGCCGTCGCTGCCCGGTTACGGTTTCTCCGCGCCGCCGGTCCGTGCCGACGGCACGATGGGCCCGATCGGGCCCCGCGCCATCGCCGGCCTCTGGCACAAGCTCGTCCACGAGACGCTCAACTACCGCCGTCCCTTCGGTGCCCAAGGCGGTGACTGGGGCGCGGTCGTCTCGTCGTGGCTGGCCTTCGACCATCCGCTCAAGGAGGAGAAGGACGACTGGCGCTCGGGCACGCTCGGCCTGCACCTCAACATGGTGGGGCTGCGGCCCGGCATCGATCTCAAGACGACCGAATTCAGCGCCGACGAGAAGGCGTGGCTTGCCCGGATGCAGGCCGAGCTCGACGAGAAGACCGCCTACCAGCGCATCCAGGCGACGCGGCCGCAAACACTGGGCGTGGCGCTCGCCGATTCGCCGGTCGGACTCGCCGCCTGGATCGTCGAGAAATTCCAGGGCTGGAGCGATTGCGGCGGCGACCCGCACAGCCGCTTCTCGATGGACCTGCTGCTGGACAACATCATGGTCTATTGGCTGACCGGCACGGCCGGCACCGCCACCTGGCTCTATCGTGGCGCCGCCGAACAGGTGCCGCGCGCGCTTCCCGCGGGCCAGCGTGTCGAAACACCGACGGCATTCGCCGCCTTCCCCGCCGATCTCACCCCGTCGCCGCCCCGGGAATGGATCGAACGCGCCTACAATCTCCGCCGCCACACGATCATGCCGAGCGGCGGACATTTCGCGGCGCTCGAGGAGCCCCAACTGCTGGTCGAGGACATCCGCGCCTTCTTCCGCCCGCTACGCTACGGCGCAGCGAACGACTGAGGGACGGATCAGCGATCCCTGAGCTTGGGGTCGATGGCGTCGCGCAGCGCGTCGCCGAACAGGCTGATGCCCAGCACCGCCATGACGATGGCGAGGCCGGGGAAAATGGCAATCCACGGCGCGGTCGTGGCGTACTCCTCCGCGCCGCCCTGCAGCATCAGGCCCCAGGCCGGCACAGGCTCCTGCACGCCGAGGCCGAGATAGGAGAGCGAGGCCTCAGCCAGGATCGCCTGGCCGACGAAGGCCGACAGCAGGATCAGGAACGGACCCACCACGTTCGGCACCATGTGGCGCAGCACGATGCGGCTGTGGCCGAAGCCGAGCGCGCGCGCCGCGTCGACATAGGGGATCTCGCGCACCGCCAGTGCGCTCGCCCGCACCACGCGCCCGCAGCGGGGAATGAGCGGGATCGTGATGGCGAGGATGACGTTGAACACACCGGTGCCGAACACCGAAACCACTGCCAGCGCCAGGATGATCAACGGAAAAGCCATCAACACGTCGAGGATGCGCTGGAAGACGAGGTCGAACCAGCCGCCGAAATAGGCGCTGGCCACGCCCAGGACCAAGCCGATCAAGCCGCCGGCGAACGCCGCGCTGAAGCCGACCAGCAGCGCCGTTCGCGCGCCGTAGACGAGGCGAGAGAAGATATCGCGCCCCATCTGGTCGGTGCCGAGCAAGTGTATCCAGCTCGGCGCCTGCATCATGGCCTGGAAGTCGTTCTCCTCAGGATCGAACGGCGCCAGCACGTTGGCAAGGGCGGCGGTCACGAACATCAAGATCATTATGACGAGGCCCGCCGTTCCGAGCGGCTGGCGGCGAATGAAATTCAGCGCCGCGTCGAGCGCCGTCTTCTTGCGCGGCAGCGCGTCGTCGGTGAGGGCGCCGGTGGACTCGTTACGCGTGATGATGCTCATCAGGAGTACCTTATGCGGGGATCGAGCCAGGCGTAGAGGACGTCGACCACCAGGTTGGTGACGACGAAGATGAGGACGACCAGCATGGTCAGCGCCTGCGTCAGCACATTGTCCTGGTTCTGCACCGCCTGGACGAACAGGCGGCCGATGCCGTTCAGGTTGAACACCTGCTCGGTCACGACGAGACCGCCGATCAGGAACGCGAACTCGATACCGATCAGGGTCACCACCGGCAGGAGCGCGTTCTTGAGCGCGTGCCGGTTGATGATGATCTGCTCGATCAGCCCCTTCGACCGCGCGGTGCGGATATAGTCCTCGCGCATCACCTCGAGCATGGCCGAACGGGTCATGCGCATGGTCACGGCCGAGTATCGGTAGCCCACCGTCAGGGCCGGCAACGCCACGATCGAGAGGTTGCGGATCGGATCCTGCCAGAACGACACGTAGTCGATCGGCGGCATCCACGCCTTGCCGGTCGCCAGATAGGTTATGTCGAGCACCAGCACGATCGACATGATGCCGAGCCAGAACGACGGCGTGGCAATCCCGGCGACCGCCACCACGCGGACGACATGGTCGAGCCATGTGTTTTCCCGGAGCGCCGAGATGGTGCCGAGCGGAATGGCGATCACGACGGCGATCAATGTCGCCATCACCGCGATCTGCAGCGACACCGGCAGCCGGGTCGCGATTTCCTGGACGACGGGACGTCCCGACCACATCGAGATGCCGAAATCGAAGGTGAAATAGTGTCCAAGGAAACTCAGAAACTGCACGAAGATGTGGTCATTCAGCCCGAGCTGCTGGCGACAGGCATCGACGGCAGCCTGGCTGACGTGGCTGCCGCCCGAGCCCATGCGGATGACGCAGACATCCCCCGGGATCAGGCGCATCAGGACGAAGACCAGTGCGGCCGCACCGACAAGAGTCGGCACGGCCAGCAACAGTCGTGTGACGATGTAGCGGTACACTTGTCCTGCCTCCCGGCTCTACTCCGCTACTTGTCGAGCCAGACGTTGGCGAGATCCTGGTTCAGGTAGTGGCTGGGGCTGATCTTCCAGCCCTTCACGTAGGACCGCGCCATGACGATGCGATACCAATAGGGCGTGACGATGCCGTGCGCCTCGGTGTCGAGGGTGTGCTTCTCGTAGGCGCGCATGGCGGCGCGCTGCTTCGCTGGATCAGTCTCCTGCGTCATCTTGTTGTAGAGCTCGATCGACTTCGGATCGTCGTAGTCGCCGTAGCTCTCGGGATAGACCTTCTTCGGAAGGTACTTGCCGGTGTCGAGCACCGGGTTGACCACGCTCTGGCAGTTGGCGTCGACCACGACGTCGAACGTGCCGCCGCGCATCGCCTGGAACCACGGACCTGTGGGCACTACCTTCTGCTCGACGGTGACGCCGATCTTCTTCCACTCGCCGATCAGCCAGGTGCCGACGAACTTGTAGGGCTGGTCGACGTTGCGGTTGGTCAGCTCGAACTTGAGATTCTCCTGGCCGGCTTCCTTGAGGAGCCGCCGCGCCTCGGCCCGTGACTTCTCGATATCGGGCCAATAGCCGGCCATCTGCTGCAGCTCTTCCTTGGTTGCCGCCAGCGGCGAGCCCGGGAAGACGATACCGCCCACTGTGCGCACCGTGGCAATCTTGGAGAGCGCCGGCGCGCCGCCCCATTGGTCGACCGCGAGCGACAGCGCACGCCGTACGCGGACATCGTCGAATGGCTTGCGCTTGTGGTTGTAGCTGACGATGTTGCCGCAGTTCCAGTCGCTGTCCTGCACGGCGACATCCTTGCCGGCTTCCTTCACCAGCTGGTCGCGCGCCGACGGCGGCATGCCGCGGAACTCGATGGCGGCTCGATCGCCGCGCAGCGCCTCGACACGCACCGACTGCTTATCGGCGAAAATGCCCTCGATGCCGTCAAGGTAGGGCTGACCCTTGTGATAGTAGTCCGGGTTGCGGACGCCCTTGATCGACTGGCCGATGTCATACGAGGCGAACTTGAACGGGCCCGAGCCCATGATGTTCTTCTCGTACCAGCGCGGATCCTTTTCGAGGATCTCCTTCTTGTAGATGTAGGTGAAGGGATCGGCGAGCGCCGGCAGGAAGGCGGTCGTGGGGTACTTCAGCTTGAAGGTGACGGTCTGGTCGTCGGGCATTTCGATCTTGTCGACCATGGCGTAGTAGCTGACGCGCGCGCTGGTCGTGCCTTGCGGCGGGAACACGATCCGCTTCCAGCTCTCAGCCACGTCGGCGGCGGTGAGCTTGCTGCCGTCGTGCCACTTCACGTCCTGGCGGATCTTGAAGGCGTAAGTCTTGCCGCCGTCGGTGGCCTTCGGCATCTCGGTGCAGAGGTCGCAGACGAAGTCGGTGGTCGAGGAAGGATTGTCGGGCGGGACACGGATCAGCACGCTGTAGAACGGCGCCGTCGCATGGACTGTCGCGAAAGTCGTCTCGCGATGCCCGTCGAAGCTCGGAGGTGAATCCGCCGCAATCATGTAGATCAACGTGCCGCCCTTCTTGGGCGTCTGCGCATTGGCGGGGCCCGCAGCGATTGCGACCGCCAGACCAAGCCCGGCCGCCCATAGTCCTGTTCGCAGGTACATCGCTTCCTCCTTGTTCAACCTATTCTTGTCGGACTTCGCACTCCCTACTCACGCAACGACTCTTCTTCAGTGGGCTTCGCTGCAAGCCACCCAATGGCCGGGCCGCAGCTCTCTCAGGACGGGCCTCGCCCGCTTGCAATTCTCGACCGCCAAGGGGCAGCGCGGATGGAAGACGCAGCCGGACGGCGGATTGATCGGACTGGGCACTTCGCCCGGGGCCGGGCGGAAGTCGCGCGTTGCCTCGACGCGGGGATCCGGGATCGGCACCGCGGCCAGCAAGGCCTGGGTGTAGGGATGCAGCGGATTGTCGAACAGCTCGTCGACGGCGGCCATCTCGACGATGCGGCCGAGATACATGACCGCGACCCGCTGGCAGAGATGGCGCACGACGGAAAGATCGTGGGCGATGAAGAGGTAGGTAAGATTGAAGCGCTCGCGCAGATCCTCGAGCAGGTTGACGATCTGCGCCTGGATCGAGACATCGAGCGCCGAAACCGCCTCGTCGCAGACGATGAACTCCGGATCGAGGGCGAGCGCGCGGGCGATGCCCACCCGCTGGCGCTGGCCGCCCGACATCTCGTGCGGATAGCGGTCGGCGAACTTGGCGTCGAGGCCGCACACCTGTAGCAGCTCGCGCACGCGCACGTCGCGCTTGCGGGCATCCGGCTCGACGCCGTGCACCTTGATCGGCTCGCCGACGATGTCGCCCACCTTCATGCGCGGATTGAGCGAGCTGTAGGGATCCTGGAAGATCACCTGCATGCGCCGCCGCAGGCCGACCAGGCCCTTGCGGCTCATGTGGCTGATGTCCTGGCCGTCGAACAGGATCTGGCCAGTGGTCGGCTTCTCGAGCCGCAGGATGCAGCGGCCGGTCGTTGTCTTGCCACAGCCGCTCTCACCCACCAGGCCCAGCGTCTCGCCGCGGCCGATCGTGAAGTCGACGCCATCGACTGCCTTCACGTCACCGATCTTGCGCGACAGCACGATGCCTTCCGTCACCGGGAAGTGCATGGCGAGGTTCTTCACCTCGAGCAGCGGAGAGGCGGCGCCGGCGTTCATTCGGCGGCCTGGGGAGTGGTTTGGGCGGCGATGCCGAGCTCAGCGCTGCGGAAGCAGGCCGCGAGATGGCCCGCCTCACCCGATGTGGCGAGCGGCGGGATCGACTGAGCGCATTGCGCGACGGCGAAGCGGCAGCGCGGACGGAAGGCGCAGCCGCCATCGAGCCGTGTAAGGTCCGGTGGCTGGCCCTCCACCGGATCGAGGCGCGCACGGCGCGGCTGGTCGAGACGCGGCACCGATTTCAGGAGCGCGATCGTGTAGGGATGGCGCGGATCGTGATAGATCGCGTCGGCCGGACCCGCTTCGACGATGCGGCCGGCATACATCACGTTCACGCGGTGGGCGTAGCGCGCCACAACGCCGAGATTGTGGGTGATGACGATTAGCGCGACATTGAGCTTCAGCGTCAGCGACTTCATGAGCTCCAGGATCTGCGCCTGGATCGTGACGTCGAGTGCCGTCGTCGGCTCGTCTGCGATGATCAGCTTGGGACTACAGGCAAGCGCCACCGCGATCATGACGCGCTGGCGCATGCCACCCGAGAGCTGATGCGGATATTGCCGGAGCCGCCGGGCTGCGTCGGCAATGCCAACCAGGTCAAGCAGCTCGAGCGCGCGCTTCTCGGCCGCGGCACGGTCGGCGCCCTGGTGCGCCTCCAGCACCTCGGTGATCTGGCGGCCGATGGTCAGCACCGGATTGAGCGACGTCATCGGCTCCTGGAACACCATGCCGATGTCGCGGCCACGGATCTGGCGCATCTCCGCTTCGGAGAGGCCGAGC
>JAUXRT010000579.1 GCA_030681635.1 Reyranella sp. | reverse complement strand
CTCCCCCGTCTTCGGGGGAGGTGGCCGAAGGCCGGAGGGGGTCTTACCCTTCCATCCGGGTGAGGGCCCACTTCACGGTGCAGCCTTCCATGGGAACCTGGCCGACCAGGACGATCTGCTCGGTGCGGCGCACGCGGCCTTCCTCGCCAAGATAGATGCTTTCGGCGAGGCCGATGCCAGCGCCCGAGGCGCGCAGCCGCCAGCCACGGCCGCTCGGCAGCCGCATCAGCACCGCCTGGCCGCTTTGCGCCAGCGTCGCCTTGACCGCCGGATGGAGATGGAAGCGCACGATGAAACGCTGGTCGGGCACCGTCACCGGCCGGCCTTCGGGACCGACGAACGTATCCTCGCCACGCAGGTCGCCGCCGTCGGGCGACAGCCACAGGCGGCGGCGATGGATGATGCCGTAGAGCGAACGATAGCCGTCATGGCTCATGTCGAGCCACTGCGCGCCCTCGTTGTCGGCGCGATCGACCAGCACGTTGCCGGCGCGATATTCCAGCGCGCCGTGGTTGGTGATCTCGGTCGAGTTGGTGTCGTCGACCACCGCGGTGCTGTGCGCCGCCGTGTAGCGCATGAAGTGGCGCCAGTCGCGCAGCGCGCCGGGGTAGGTACCGCAGTTCACGATCAGCCGCTCGTGCGCGGCGCTCATCTCGAACGACAGCGTGCCGGCGTGCGCGATGCCGTCCATGCCGCGGCCCGGCGGGCTGCCGGCATCGGTGATGACCAGCGACGTCCCGGCAGCCAGGCGCTGGAAGCCGCTCGCCAGCGCCATCATCGGCGCGCCCTCGTTCGAGCCCGACCGCCCAAGCATCAGGTCGATGAGCGTGCGATCGCCTTCCCAGGCGCCGTTGAAGAGCGCCAGTCCGCCGTCGCCGTGGCGGAAGAAGCGCAGCATCGGCGCCATGCGGTCGATCGCGGCGATAAGCTCGGCAGGCGCCCGGCGTTCGGCCGACGCCAATGCCGCACGCACGTCGAGCAGATGCCGCAGCACCGCGACCTGCAGATGCGGCGCGCGCTCGGCCACGATTCCGTCGTGCATGACGTAGCGCTTCACGAATTTGGCGAGCCGCGCCAGCGTCTGGTCCAGGCTCTTCTCGAAGTGCTTGCCGTCGCGCAGGAAGGCGATGTCGGCGAAGATCAAGGCCTTGAGTGCCGCGACCGCTTCGTGGCCGACCAGGCCGGTCCGCAGCGCGCGCTTGAGATGGGTGCGCTGGCGGCCGAGCGAGAACACGAAGCGGGCGGCGAAGCCCGGATCGGCGGCGGCGGCCAGCCAGTCGTAGTGGCGGATCCAGGCCACCATGCGGGCGGCCAGCACGTCGCGCCGCCAGGTGCGCGGCGACCAGCGCCATTCGCGGTTGGTCCAGTCGTCGACCAGACGGGCGGCAAGCACGGCACCCGCCGGATCGCCGCAATCGCGCAGGTCGCGCAGCCAGGCGAAGCCGTTCAGGGCGTCGATCCAGAGGGGCGCAGCACCGGCCCGCTGCCAGGGCGGATCTTCCGACTCGGGGGAAACGGGGCCGGCGCTGCCGTGCGCGGCGAACTCGCCCCCCAGCAGGCGCTGGCCGAGCGCCGGGTCGCCGGGCCAGGAATCGGGCGCCACGGCGAAAAAGCTGCGCGGCGTGCCGTAACCCAGGGTCAGGGAATAGAGGGCGGAGCCCAGGAACCAGCGGCCGAATTCGCGGCCTTCGGCCGACGCACCGGAAGAGCGGGCAGGCACCGAACGGATCGGCCGGGCCCCGGGAACCAAAGGTTCACCGGGCCGTCGGGTCTCAGAGGCGACCAGCGTCATTTTTTCTGTTCTTTGGCCACGCGATGGGCTGCGGGGCGGTGGAGGGGGTTTTCCCCAGTTTACCCGAGCCGCAGCGTCCTGGCGATGGCCTGGAAGGGCCTAGGTGTCCCTTGGGCCATCCCCTGGGCCGCCCCTTGAACCGGAGCGGGGGCTCCCCAAATTTACCCTCAAGGGAAGGCCTAATTGGGTTCCCGGCCACTCGCTCCTCGGAGGAGGGTTTATGAGTCGCGTATCGATGTTCAATTCTCCCCTGCTGCTGGGCTTCGACCAGCTTGAGCGCACGCTCGACCGTCTGGCCAAGAACGCCGAGGGCTATCCCCCCTACAATATCGAGCGGATCGGCGAGAACGGCCTCAGGATCGTCCTCGCGGTGGCCGGCTTCACGACCGGCGACCTCGCCATCGAGCTGGTGGAAAGCCAGCTCACGGTGCGCGGCAAGCAGTCCGAGGACGCCGACCGCGTCTATCTCCACCGCGGCATTGCCGCGCGCCAGTTTCAGCGGGCTTTCATGCTCGCCGACGGCATCGAGGTCACGGGCGCCCGCCTGGACAACGGCCTGCTGTCGATCGACCTGGTGCGCCCGACCGCCGAGCCGCGCATCCGGACCATTCGGATCGACTCCGGCAAGACAACCGCCGGAGCAGTCAACACCGTCGATATCACCGCGCGCCGTACGCAAACGCGCTGATGCTGCCAAGGAGGTAGCCATGGAAAACAACCAGACCACTTTTACACGCCTCGCGGACGAGGCTTTTCTCAGCCTCGGCGCCGAGCAGGTCGCCTACGTCAAGGCGATCAACCTGCCCGACGGCGCGCATGCGATCGGCATCTTCTCGGCCGACGGCAAGCCGATGGCGGCCGCGCCTTCAATCGAAGTCGCGCAGGCGTTGATCCGCCAGCACGATCTTGAGCCGGCGCTGGTCCACTAGACGGAGGAGAAAGCAGAAGCGGTTCAGGCCGCGCTTTGGGCCTGGACCGATTCGACGAGCAGGGCGTAAAGCGCCTCGGCGCTCTCGGTAGCCCGCAGCTTGTCGACGAGGCTGCGGTCGCGCAGCAACCGCGAGACGCGGGCAAGCGCTTTGAGATGATCCGCGCCGGCACCCTCGGGCGCCACCAGCAGGAAAACGATGTCGACCGGACGCTCGTCGATCGAATCGAAGGCGATCGGCTGGGCAAGCCGGGCGAACACGCCGCGCGGCGTGGTGAGCGCGGGCATGCGTCCGTGCGGGATGGCGATGCCGCCGCCGATGCCGGTCGATCCCAGCGCCTCGCGCTCAATCAGCCGATCGAACAGGCGGCGCTCTTCGAGCCCAAAGACGCTGGCCGCGCGGCTGGCCAACTCAGCCAGCAGGGCCTTCTTGCCGGACGTCTTCACGCTGGCCAAAACGGCCTCGGGGCCGGTCAGCAAATCAGCGATTTCCACAATTACACCAACGGGTTAGCAGGCAAGAAACAATCTTCGCCCGGCGAGGAGTGCGCCCCTATAGGCGCGTCCTTCGAGCCGGTCAAGCCACCCGTGCGCGCCCCGTGCGGCGGCCATCCTCGAGGCTTCAGTCGGCCGGGCCCGTCAGGGCTTGCGACGCCACGGCAGCGCTCGGCATCGATGCCGGAAGACTGCGGCTCATGCCGAGGCGACCGAGGCGCCGGCGCTCGGCCGACGACGGAATGCGCATGGCTTCGCGATACTTGGCGACGGTGCGGCGGGCGATCTCGATACCCTCGCCCTTCAGCAGATCGACGATGCGATCGTCCGACAGGGGCTGGCGAGAACTCTCGCCCCCGACCAGGAGCTTGATGCGCGAGCGCACCGACTCCGACGACACGACGACACCCGGCGTGCGCGCAGGCAGCGACGACGTGAAGAAATATTTCAGCTCGAAGATGCCGCGCGGCGTGGCGATGTACTTGTTCGAGGTGACACGGCTTACCGTGCTTTCGTGCAGCTCGGTGGCGAAGGCGATGTCGCGCAGGACGAGCGGCTTCAGCGCGCTCACACCGTGGCGGAAGAAGCCGTCCTGCTGACGGACGATCTCGCGCGCCACCTTGAGGATCGTGGTCGCCCGCTGCTCCAGGGTCTTCACCAGCCAGTTGGCCGACTGGAAGCGCTCGGCGACAAAGGCGCGGTCGTTCTTGGCGCGCGCGCCCTTCATCAGAGTCGCGTGATAGTTGCGATCGACCAGGACCTTGGGCAGCGCGTCGGTGTTGAGTTCGATGAACCAGCCATCCTCGCCGGTGTCGGGATCCTTGGCCGGGCTCAGGTGGAGATCCGGCGCCACCGGCTGGATCGGCTCGAAATCGAAAGCCTGCCCGGGGCGCGGGTCGAGCGTGCGCAGCTCGGCCAGCATGTCGCGCAGGTCCTCGTCGTCGACGCCGCAGCGCCGCCGCAGCTGGCCGAGCTCGCCGGCGGCCACAAGATCGAGATTGGCGAGCAGCGCCTTCATCGCGGGATCAAGGCGGTCGCGCTCGGCGAGCTGGGCTGCAAGGCATTCGGCGAGCGAGCGCGCGAAGAGACCGGCCGGCTCGACCTGGCGCAGGTGCGCCCACACCGTCTCGACGGAATCGGCGCTGGCGCCCGTGGCTTCGGCGACGGCCGCGACGTCCAGCCGGCAGTAGCCGGCTTCGTCGAGCCCTTCGGCGAGTTTCAGGGCGATCCGCCGGTCGTCGACACCGGTGAACAAGAGGTCGATCTGTTCGAGGACATGGACCGCCAGCGAGCGCGGACGGCCGGCGACGAAGTCGAGGGCGTCGGGCACCCCTTCGCGCTGACCGACTGTGCTGGCCGTGCTGGCCGTGGCATCGCCACCGCGATCGGCATGTTCGCGGGTCCAACGGTCGTCGGCCTCGGCCAGTGCAGGGGCTGCCGCCGCCAGGGCCTCGGCGGTGTCGGCCGGCGCCTCGGGCATCGGGGCGTCGGGCTCGGCGATGGGGCCGTCATCGGAGGCGCCTTCCGACAGCAGAGGGTTCTTTTCGAGTTCCTGCTGGATGAAGGCCGCGAGTTCAAGGTGCGAGAACTGCAGCAGCTTGATCGCTTGCTGAAGCTGCGGCGTCATGGCCAGCGTCTGGCGCGACGCCAAGAGGAGACTCGGACCGATACGCATCGCTACCCCCAACCCGAAGGGCCGTTGGCCCTCGCTGGAAGTTCTAATGCAATAGTCGTGCCAAAGTCAGCCGGAAACCCGGTTCAGTGTGCGAAAATATCGATCTCAGGCCAACCCGCGACATCCAGGCGGGCGCGGGTGGGCAGGAACTGGAAGGCGGCCTGGGCCAGGCCCGTCCGGCCTTCCCGCTTCAGCAGCTCGTCCAGCTTGGCTTTTAGCGCATGCAAATAGAGCACGTCCGACGCGGCATAGGCCAATTGTTCATCGCTCAGGCTGTCAGCGCCCCAATCGGAGGTCTGCTGCTGCTTGGAAAGGTCGACGGCCAGCAGTTCCTTGCAGAGATCCTTTAGGCCGAAGCGGTCGGTGAAGGTCCGCACCAGCTTGGCCGCGATCTTGGTGCAGTAGACCGGCTCGCAGCGCACGCCGAGCGCATGCTCGAGCACGGCGATATCGAAACGGCCGAAGTGGAAAAGCTTCAATACCTTGGGATCGGCGATCAGGGCGGCCAGCCGCGGCGCCTTTACTGGACCGCGGGGAATCTGGACCAGATGGGCATTGCCGTCGCCGGACGAGAGCTGGACCAGGCAAAGCCGGTCGCGATGGGGGTTGAGACCCATGGTCTCGGTGTCGATGGCCACGACCGGCCCGAACGACAGATCGGCGGGAAGGTCGCCGCGATGAAGGCTGATCGCCATTTAACGGATGCCTCGCAAGCCCTGCATGGTGCCCAGGAGAAGACTCGAACTTCCACGCCTTTCAGCGCTAGTACCTGAAACTAGTGCGTCTACCAATTCCGCCACCTGGGCACGGCATGCGGGCTGTTGCGGGCCGTGAGTTAGGGCGGGGCCGCGCCGATGTCAACCGCAGTGCCCTTGCGCCATACTCTTGCGCCGGGGCGACGATGAGCTATAGGCAGCATCCATGAGCATCAAACAGGTCACGGTTTTCGGCGGCAGCGGCTTCATCGGCCGGGCCATTGTGCGGGCGCTCGCGCGGGAGGGTCTGCAGATCCGGGTCGCGGTCCGGCGCATCGAACTTGCCGAGCCCCTCAAGACCGCGGGCGACGTCGGCCAGATCACGCTGATGCGGGCCAATCTGCGGGTGCCGTCGTCGGTGGCGGCGGCGATGGCCGGCAGCCAGGCCGTGATCAACGCCGCTGGCATTCCATTCCAGCGCGGCCGCCAGCGCTATCAATCGGTTCACGTTGATGGCGCCCGCGCCATCGCCGAAGCAGCAAGCGCCGCGGGCGTCGAGCGGCTGGTTCATCTTTCTGGCATCGGTGCCGACCATCGCGGCTCGAAGAACCGCTTCGTGCGGTCCAAGGTCGAGGCCGAGGACGCGATTGTTTCAGGCTTTCCATCGGCCACGATCCTGCGGCCAAGCGTGGTCTTCGGACCCGACGATGCGATGTTCAATCGCCTGGCGCGGATTGCGGCGCTGGCGCCGTTCGTGCCCGTCGTGGGCAGCGGCTTGGCCAAGGTCCAGCCGGTGTTCTGCGGCGACGTCGGCAAGGCGGCTGTCGCCGTCCTCGCGCGCCCGGAAACGGCAAAGACGGTGTTCGAACTGGGCGGACCGCGCGTCTACACCTACCGCGAGATCGCGGCCCTTGTGCTGCGCGAGATCGACCGTCGCAAGCCGATCATCGGCGTGCCGGCGTCCCTGATGAAGATCGCCGGGTTCTTTGCCGAATTCCTCCCGGTGCCGCCTCTCACCCATGACCAGGTCGAGCTCCTGACTCAGGACAATGTCGCCCGCCCCGGCGCGCCCGGCCTGGCCACCCTCGGCATCCAGGCGACTGCCGCCGAGGCCATCCTGCCGACCTATCTCGACCGCTTCCGCGTCGGCGGCCGGTACAACCAGCACGCTCCGGCTTAGTAAGAGCGAGGCTTTCCTCGCTGGATTGGGCTGCTTTCGTCCAATAGTCCTATATCGGTAATGTATTGGCGCTCTCCTTCAGATGGAACTCTGCTGATGGTCGCCGCAGATTCTCTCGTTCGAAAAATAGGTCAGTATTATTGACTATTGGGTTAAATCATGATGAAAGAGCGATGGACGCGCAGCTTTGACGCCGGCGGCACGTCCTTTGCGTAATAAAATTACATCAATGGATCAAAGGCTGGGTCATGGCCGAAAGGATGCTGAAGTTCGTTGGAACGTCTCAGGCCATGCCGGACAAGCGCCCGGCAGCGGAGCGTCGGCGCGACTTCGATGAGATCTACAGCACCTATGCCCGGGAAAGGGCTGCGGAACAGGCGGCGCGGTGCTCGCAATGCGGCGTGCCGTTCTGTCAGATCCATTGTCCGCTGCAGAACAACATTCCCGACTGGCTGAAGCTCACCGCCGAAGGCCGGCTCGAGGAAGCCTACGAACTCTCGGCGGCAACCAACAACTTCCCCGAGATCTGCGGCCGCATCTGTCCGCAGGATCGCCTGTGCGAGGGCAACTGCGTCATCGAAAAGGGTTTTGACGCGGTCACCATCGGATCGGTCGAGAAGTTCATCACCGACACCGCCTGGGAACAGGGCTGGGTGAAGCCGATCCGGCCGCGCCGCGAGCGCGCCGAGAGCGTCGGCATCATCGGCGCCGGGCCTGCGGGCCTCGCCGCGGCCGAACAGCTGCGCCGCAAGGGCTACCAGGTCGCGGTCTACGACCGCTACGACCGCGTCGGCGGCCTCATGATCTACGGCATCCCCAACTTCAAGCTCGAGAAAGAGATCGTCGAGCGCCGTTCCAAACGTCTCGCCGATGGCGGCGTCGAATTCCGCCTCGGCGTCGACATCGGCAAGGACATCACGC
>JAUXRT010000570.1 GCA_030681635.1 Reyranella sp. | reverse complement strand
GAAGGCCTACGCCGGCCACGCCAAGCGCGTGATGATGGGCGTGTGGAGCTATCTGCGGCAATTCATGTACACCAAGTGGGTGATCGTGGTGGACGCCGACATCGACGCGCGTAACTGGAAAGACGTGATGTGGGCGCTCAGCACTCGCATGGACCCGGCGCGTGACATCACGGTGATCGAGAACACGCCGATCGACTATCTCGACTTCGCGAGCCCGGTGTCGGGCCTCGGCTCCAAGATCGGCCTCGATGCGACGGATAAATTCCCCGGCGAGACCAACCGCGAATGGGGCCGGCAGATCAAGATGGACCAGGCCGTCGTCGACAAGGTCGATGCGATGTGGAGCGAGCTGGGGCTCCCGGGCAGCGGAAAGAGCATCTGGGGGAAGCCATGAGAAAGACCGTCGTCGCACTCGCCAAGATTCTCACCGCCTCTCTGTTCCTGGCCGCCTGCGCCCCAAAAGCCTCGCTCGACGACACGCAGGTTGAGATGGTGACCGTCGACGGGCGCAAATACGAGGTTCGTCTGGGATCGACCGGCACGCCCAACGAATACCGCCTGCTGATCGTGCGCGGCACGCTGGTGATCAATGCCGACAGCGAGATGGAGGCGGAGCGCGCCCAGAACGTTTATCCGCGCTTCATCGAACGCACCTGCAAGGGCCGGCCGCATCAGATCATGAGCGAGGGCCTGTCGGGCGGGGTGAACTACTACGTGCTGTTCAGGTGTCAGGCATGACCGCCGGGTAAGTGGCAAGAAGGTCTGGCGTCAACAGAGGAGAGCAGACAATGATTACCGGCGGCTGCCATTGCGGCTCCATCCGTTATCAGGCCGAGGGCCAGGCGCTCACCCACGCGCTGTGTCATTGCACGGATTGCCGGCGTCACGCCGGCGCGCCGATGGTGGGCTGGACGATGTACCCGCAAGCCGCCGTCGCGGTGACGAAGGGCACACCCAAAATCTACCCATCGTCGGAGCATGGGAGGCGGCATTTCTGCCCCGATTGCGGCACCGGACTCTTCTACGAAAATGCCCAAATGCTGCCGGGGATCGTCGATATTCAGAGCGCGACCTATGACGATCCCGACGCCGTTCCGGCGCAAGCACAGATTCAGGTCGCGGACCGGATCGGCTGGATGGCGCGCGCTCACGAACTTCCGGCGTTCGACCGCTACCCACCCCGGGAGTAGTCCTGCGGCCCGGGACAGGCAGGAAGGTCTGATGCAAGATCAGCGGCCTGCAGCAGGCCTGCTCGGCGGCGGACCACTGGCCGACAGGAAGGTGAAGACGCCGAGCCGCCGTCCGCGGGTCACCGGGACGACCTCGTGCACCAGCGAAGACGAGAAGATGAGCGCGCCGCCCGCGACCGGGCGGTAGAGCTGGCGTCCGAACTCGGGAAAGCGCAATTCGCCGCCATCGTAATCGTCGTCGGCGTTCAGGTTGAGACTTAGCGCAAACTGCCGGTGCGCGGTGTGACGGCTGGTATTGTCGCGGTGGCGGCGGAACCAGCCACCGGAAGCGGCATCGTAGCAACCGACGATCGGCGTCTCGATCACCATGATGCGCGTATGGAACGCCTGCGCGATCACCGGCACGACACGGCGCACCAGACAGTCGCGCAGCTTCACGAACAGCTCCGGATGTACCAGCTGGACATCCTGGCGACGCTTCACATCGGCGTTGACGGTGTTGCCGCTCTCGCAGCCCACCATGCTGGCCACCTTGTTGCTACGCCGCCAGTATTCGACCAGCGTTTCACAGAGGGCGGGCTCAGCCACCCGTTCGAGCAGCAGCACGGGCGCCCTGGCCTGCACGACGGCAGGCGTGCTCGCCATGTAAAGCCGCGTCGCCAATGCGGCGACGCCGCCCGGCGCCGGCGCCGGAAGCAGCGCCGCCACCCGGCCCGACGCATCGACAACGATCGCCAGAGGCCCGTTCACGCCGAAGGCCCGGCCGAGTTCGCCCGCTCGATCGAGCAGCACGGCGGGACAGCCGTCCGCGACCTGCGGCGGCACCGCGGCCACGAAGTACAGCAGGGTTTCGCAGGCCGCCAGAGTATCGGCCAATGCGGCGACGACGGCCGCGTTGGGCGCCCCCAGCCAATAGACGATGGCCAGTCCCCAGGTCATCGGATCCCAGGAATCGAACAAGCCACCGGATGCCAACGGTAGCGTGATCCGTGGCATTGGATCGCCGACACTTACGCAAGCCGGGGCTTGCAGTTTCGTCATCATGAGCCGATCCATCGGCGCAGCAAGCAGGCGAAGTCGCCTCGGCGCCACAACCTCCTATAGGCGCGGCAGCTTTCGTATTGCTGACGACTGGCAGGCGAGTTGTCCGCCGCTCTAGCGGCTGCCGCGCAATCCCGGCAGCACCTGCTCTGCAACGAGCCGCTTGCTCACCGCGGCATCCTCCGCCGAGGCGCCGCGCATGCCGCCGCTGATCGCCACCTTGTCGAGGCCCAGCGCCGCCAACGATTGCAGGCGTTCGATGCAACGGTCGGGCGAACCGGTGATGGCGAAGCGGTCGACGAAATCGTCGGTCAGCGTGCCGGCCTGGCGCGAATCGCCCTGGGTATGCTTGCGCATGTCGTAGTTGCTGCGCAGCTTCTCCAGCACGGCGGCATCTCCCGTCGAGACCGGGCCGTTGGCCTTGCCGTGCATCACCGAGAAACGCGCGAAGGTCGTGAGGCCACCGCGCACCAGGCCGCGCGCTGCCGCCGCATCGCTGTGGCAGCCGAGGTTCACATAGGCGCCGAAGGCGATGGCACCGGGATCGAGGCCGGCGTCCTGGCGGGTCTTTTTCGCCAGCGCAATGCCCCAGGCCAGCCGCTCGGTATCGGCGCCGAGGGTGAACATGATCCGCTCGGCATGAAGTGCAGCCATGGCGATCACCTTGGGGCCGCTGGCGGCGACCTCGACCGGTACTTTGGCATTGCCCTTCAGCCCCTCGGCGATCCAGCCGATGCGGCTCGACGGCGGGGCGTCGTGCAGGTGCAGCGCCGACAGCGGCGGCGCAACGTCGGCCGGGATGTCGATGTCGTCGAAGTCCACGGAGTCGCCCGCGAGGTAAAGCTGGAGCTGGCGCAGGTAACGCTCGAACTGCGCGAGGCGTGCCGGGGCGCGGCCAAGATGGGCCAAGGCGGAATCGCCGCGGCCGATGCCGAGCACGGCGCGGCCGTTGGAGATTCGATTGACGCTGGTGATCGCCGTCGCGGTCGCCGCGGCATGGCGCGTGACCGAATTGGTGACGCCGGTGCCGAGGCCGATGCGCGTGGTGACGGTCGCGGCCAGCGCCAGCGAGACATAGGGGTCGCCGGAGAGGTTCTGCGAATCGACGACCAGCATGCCGTCCCAGCCGGCGGCCTCGATTTCCTGCGCGGCACGCGCCGCGCCGCGCGCCGAGGCGACGCCGGTGATCCAGAGTTCCATTTTGAGTCTCCGCCCGACCTGTCGGCCCAACCTGCGGTCAGTACCGCATGGTGACCATGTTGCCCGCGGTCGTCAGCGGCTTGAAGCCCAGGCGCTCATAGAGTCGCTGCGCCGGATTGTTGGTCATCACGTCCAGGACGAGATCCTTGCGCTTGCGGTCGGCCCGCTCCTTCATCCAGACGAGGAAGGCGCTGCCCAAGCCGCGATTGCGCATCGGCGCCGCCAGATAAAGATGGCGGAGTTGCACGGCGTTACGCGTTTCCTCGACCTGCAACCAACCTGCATCGGCATTTTCGACCTTCAGGATCGACGTCCCGGCGTGCGCGACGGCCTGTTCGACGAGCTTCTGCTGGGCCGCCTCGTTCCATTGCGTCAGCGCCTCGGTCAGCGGTTGCATCGGCTCCCGATAAATTGGCCAGCAGAAGGCCAGGTCGGACGGGCGTGAGGGGCGCAGTTCAAAAATGAGAGGCATGACCGCATCCGGCCACAAGGACGGGCGCGATGCAATGCACAGCTGCTCTCTATTGTTGCCCGCTATTGCTGCAGGGCGCTTTAATGTAAACTGCCTTAACATGAGCTGGAAACGTCGGGCCGAGGGTGCCTACCACCACGGCAATCTGCGCGAGGCGCTGATCCAGGCCGCGCGTGACCTGATCAAGGAGAAGGGCCCGGCGGGCTTCACCTTCGCCGATGCCGCGCGCTCTGCAGGTGTCAGCCCGGCCGCGCCCTACCGCCACTTCCGCGACCGCGAGGCGCTGCTGGCCGACGTGGCGCGCGAGGGCTTCCAGCGCTTCGAGGCGATGCTCGCCACCGGCTGGAACGGCGGCAAGCCCGACGCGATGACGGCCTTCAACAATGTCGGCAAGGCCTACCTCGCCTTCGCCCGCGCCGAGCCCGCCTATTACGCCGCCATGTTCGAATCGGGCCTGCCGCCCGATCTCAGCCCCGACCTGCGCGCCGCTTCCGAGCGCGCCTTCGGCATGCTGCGCACCGCGGCCGACGGCGTGGTGGCCCTGCTGCCCCAGGGCAATCGCCCGCCCGCCCTGATGATGAGCCTGCACATCTGGTCGATGGCCCACGGCATCGCGTCGCTCTTCGGTCGCGGCGACGGCGGCCGCCGGACCCTGCCCATGACGGCCGAGGAACTGCTGGAATCGGCCATGCTGATCTATCTGCAGGGTCTGGGTTTTTCACAGAAGCCCAACAGAACCTGACTGGGGGCCCTTGACTCCCGGCGGCGGAATGCCCAATGTAAATGTCGTTAACATTTACATCGTTAACATCAGCAAAAGGGGGCTCCGCATGGGCCTGATCTCGAAAATAGACGACATCGGCAAGCCGGCCTGGATCGCGCTGATGGTCCTCAGCTTCATCCTGTTCTGGCCGATCGGCATCGCCCTTCTGGTTTACCTGAAATGGAGTGGACGCATGTTTTGCTCGAAGCGCTATGGCCACTGGAACACGCCGGACGGCCGCACCGCCCGATCCGAGTTCCGCGACTGGAAGCGTCGTCATCGCTGGGGCCGGGACGCCTCGAGCGGCAACGTCGCCTTCGACGAGTACCGCGAGGAGACGCTGCGCAAGCTCGACGAGGAGCAGCGCGAGTTCCGCGACTTCCTCGACCGGCTGCGCGCCGCCAAGGACCGTGCCGAGTTCGACGACTTCATGGCCGAGCGCCGCAATCAGCCCCCGGCCCCCTCCCCGGCATCCAGGGCTCCCGAGCCGCCGCCGGCCGCGTCTCCCACGGCCTGATCTCTCCTCCCTGCATCTCTCCTCTCTGAAGGGGAGGAACCGACCGCCCGCAATGCACCAGCGTTGCGGGCGGTTTCGCGTCAGTAGTCGATCTTCATCGGCAGGCGGTGATCGACCGCCTGCTGGGCGGCTCCCGCCATCGCCGCGAAGCCGTGGCGGGCACGCAGCTCCAGCGGCGCATTGTCGGGCGGCCGCCGGCGCCCCCAGCCGGTCACGGTACGGTCGTCGGCCTTCCAGGTTGCGGCATTGAGATCGGCGAGCTGGCGCCGCAGCGTCGGCGCCGAGCCGATGACCACCCGGTGACCGCCGACATCCTCGCCGTCGAAGGTGAAAAGAAACGGACTGGGCAACCAGAGTTCGGCATGACGCACGAGATGGGAGTAGCGCGACCGGAAGCCCTCGGCATTGCAGCGCGCGAGTGCGGGATCGTTCTCCCACTCGTCGGGCAGGGTGTTGGGGCGCCCCAGCACCGGATGCTCGGCATAGGCCGCCCACAGCACCAGTGCGGCCCAGCCGTCCCATCCCGGCCGGCCGGAGAAGTGCGGTGCCGCGGGCGTTTCGTCCCAGTCGAGCGGCGCAGCGATATTGTCGCCGAGCCTCTCGCTCAGCGCCGCGCGCCAGGCGAGAACGGCCGGATGAAGATGCTCGGGGCTGTTCGCAAAGGCCACGAGCTGTTTACCCACACCACCATAGTATCGCGTGAGCGACCCGACGTAGACGTCGAGGGCCATGAGACCTCTTCAGATTCACCGGGCGCCATAGTCCTTTTCGGGAGGCACCCATACAACTTTCAGTTGCTCTACACGTTCTTTTTCCCCGTGCCTACAACCGAAAGTAAATACCTGAAGAGACAAACACGGATATCACCCGGGCGGCGGAGCTTACTGCGGCTCGAGGTTCAGCCCCTTCACCAGGTCGATCCAGACCGGGCCCTGCTCGGCCATGATCTTCTCGAAGAAGGCCTGGTCCTGGGCCGCGCGGTCGATGCCGAACGTGTCCAGGATCTTCAGGATGCGCTCGCTCTTGCCGGCCTCGACCATCAGGTCGGAGAGCTTCTTCACGATCTCCTTGGGCATGCCGACGGGGCCCACGAGGCAGATGAACCCCTGCACCTGGAAGGCAACATCGGTCACGCCCTGCTCGTAGAAGGTGCCGACGTCCGGCAGCTTCTTCATCCGATCCTTGGTCGGCACGGCGATCGCGCGGCCGTTGCCACTTTGCAGCACGCTGGAGGCGGCGGCGTAGCTGCCGCTGCCGCCCTGGATCGCGCCCGACATCACGTCGGTCCACATCGGCGCCTCGCCGCGATAGTGAACGGCCTCCATCTTGAGCCCGTAGTGGCGGTTCAGCGCCTCGACGGCGACGTGGCTGTAGGAGCCCGCGCCGTAGGTGCCGAGGCTGACCTTGTTCTTGCGGGCATACTCGACGAATTCCTTGAGGTTCTTGGCCGGCACGTCCTTGTTGACGATCAGCGGCAGGTGGCCCGCGTCCATCCACGAGATCAGGGCGAAATCCTTGTCCGGATCGTAGGGCAGCTTCTTGAACAGCACCTTGTTCATGATCATCGTGGTCGAGATCGTCCACATCAGCGTGTAGCCGTCGGGAGCGGCGTTCTTCACCTGCTCGGCGGCGATGGCGCCGCTGGCGCCGGCCTTGTTCTCGACCGAGACCGGCTGGCCGGTCTTCTGCGCGATGAAGTCGCCGTAGGCGCGGGCGAAGGTGTCGGTGAGGCCGCCGGCCGGATAGCCGACGATGATACGGATGGGCTTGGTCGGCCACGGTGCCTGGGCGATGGCGGGAATCGGCAGAGCCGCGGCAGCGGCAGCAATGGAACCAAGACGCAGCACATCACGCCGCGACGAGCGAACGGTCATTCTTTCCTCCCTGCGGCGCGATGGGTTTAGGGTGACGGTCTGTGCCGTCTTGATGTCGCGCCGGCCTGCAGCATGGCGGCGATTTCGGCAGCCGTAAAGGCAGCTTCAAGGCGGAGGTGTGGCAGTCGCTATTGCGGCTCGATGTTGAGACTCCGGATGACATCGAGCACCACCGGCCCCTCCTCGTCGAGGACCTTCTTGAAATAGGCGCGATCGCGCGCGCCCTCGTCGATGCCGAACTGGTCGTTGATCTTCAGCACGCGCTCGGTCTTGCCGCCTTCGACCATGAGGTCGGAGAGCTTCTGCACGATCGCTTCGGGCGTGCCGGCGGGCGCCGCACAGCCGACCCAGCCGCGCACCTGGAAGGCCTTGTCGGTCAGGCCCTGTTCGTAGAACGTCGGCACGTCGGGCAGCTTCTTCATGCGCTCGAGCGTCGGCACGGCAATCACCTTGACGGTGCCCTGCTGCAGGAACGGCAGTTGCGAGGCGTAGCTGCCGGTCGCGGTCTGCACGTTGCCCGAGGCCACGTCCGGCCACATCGACCCTTCGCCGCGATAGTGCACGGGTTCCAACGTGAAGCCGTGGTTCTTGTTCAGGGTCGCTGCCACCACATGGGCAAAGGAGCCGATGCCGTAGGTCGCGGCCGACACCTTGCGGTCTTTGGCCCAGGCCTGGAACTCCGCAATGTTCTTCGCCGGGACGTCCTTGTGGACCGCCGTCGGCAGGTGACCGGTGTTGAACCAGGCGACGAGGCTGAAATCCTTGTCGGGATCGTAGGGCAGTTTCTTGAACAGGACCTTGTTCTGCACCATCGTCGTCGAGTTGGTGAACATCAGCGTGTAGCCGTCGGGGGCTGCCTGCTTGACCGTCTCGGCGCCGATCGCACCCGCGGCACCGGTCTTGTTCTCGACCACCACCGGCTGGCCGAGCTTCGCCGACACGTATTCGCCGTAGGCGCGGGAGAAGATGTCGGTGAGGCCGCCCGGCGGATAGGTGCAGACGATTTTTATGGGCTTGCTGGGCCAAGCCTGGGCAATCGCGGGAGCCGGCAGCACAACGGCTGCCGCGCCGATGCGCAAAAGGTTTCGCCGAATAATCACGGGCGCCTCTCCCTAGTGAGGGGCGCCCCTATTGATTTTGGCGGCCGTCTCAAGCCGTCTTGGTTGCGCCTGATTTCAGCATGGCGTCGATTTCGCCGGCCGTAAAGCCGGCCTCCTTGAGGACCTCGACGCTGTGCTCGCCCAGCCGCGGTTGCAGGCGCGTCACCTCGGGCTTGGTCTTGCTGAAGCGCGGCGGGATGTCGGGCATGCGCAGCCGGCCTTCGGTCGGATGGTCGACTTCCGTCCAGAAGCCGGTGGCCTCGAGCTGCGGATCGACGAACAGGTCGTCGAGCGTGTTGACCGGACCGTGCGGCACGTTGGACTTGCCGAGCAGCGCCACCCATTCGGCGTTGGTCCTGGTGGCGCAGATCTCGGCCAAGGTCGAATAGTAGTGCTCGACGTTCTTCAGGCGATTGGCGAGCGAGGTGAAGCGCGGATCGGCGGCAAGCTCGGGCCGGCCGATCAGGCCGCAGAATTCCTTCCAGTGCCCATCGGTGTAGGGCAGCAGCGCGAAGTAGCCGTCCTTCGACGGATAGGGCCGCCGCTCCTTGTTGAGGACGCGCTTGT
>JAUXRT010000562.1 GCA_030681635.1 Reyranella sp. | reverse complement strand
GAAGTAGGTCTGGTCGAGGCGGAAGGTACCGTCCTCCTTGAGGTCGACGATCTTGTCGAGGATCAGGTCCTTGAAGCGGGGCTCGCCGTAGGGCGCGAGGCCCATGACCTTGTACTCGCCCGAGTTGACCTTGAAGCCGGTGTAGTAGGTGAAGGCCGAATAGAGCAGACCCAGCGAATGCGGGAAGTGCAGCTCCTTCAACATCTCCAGGCTGTTGCCCTTGCCGTAGCCGAGCGACGTCGTGGCCCATTCGCCGACGCCGTCCATGGTGAGCACGGCGGCTTCCTCGAAGGGCGAGGGAAAGAACGCCGAAGCGGCATGGCTCTGGTGATGCTCGCCGAACAGCAGCCGCTTCTGCCAGTCGAAGTCGGGCTGCCACTTCTTCATCTCGTCGCGCAGCAGGGTCTTCTGGAAGAGCTTTTCCTTCAGCCACAGCGGCATGGCCATGCGGAAGGAGGTGAAGCCACGCGGCGCGTAGGCGAGGTAGGTTTCGAGCAGGCGCTCGAACTTCAGGAACGGCTTGTCGTAGAAGGCGACATAGTCGACGTCGGCGAGCTTGATGCCGGAGCGACCGAGACAATACTCGACCGCCTTCTCCGGAAAGTTCGCATCGTGCTTCTTGCGGGTGAAGCGCTCTTCCTGCGCCGCGGCCACGAGATGGCCGTCCTCGATCAGCGCGGCGGCGCTGTCGTGATAGTAGGCCGAGATGCCGAGGACCCGCATGCTACTGGCCTGCTCCGCTTAAAACAGCGTGTAGATGAAGGGAGCGATCGCCGAGCCCTTGGTCAGCACGATGAGGCCGCCGAAGATCACCATCATGATCATGATCGGCAGCAACCAGAACTTCTTGCGCTCGCGCATGAAGGCCCAGAGTTCGACGATGACGGAGCCCATGAGCCGGTCCTTCCCAGGTCAGAATTGCCAGAGTCAGAATTGGTTGCGCATCGACTGCGGCGGCGGGCCCGGCGGGGTCCGGTCGATCCAGTAGCTCTTGGCGTCACCGTCGAGCCGCAACCGCAGGAAATCCTTGCCGAACGCCCGCATGACCAGGCCGATCGGCATGATGGTCACGAAGAACAGCAGGCCGAGGACCAGCGGGTTCATGACCTTGTAGAGCAACAATCCGAATTTCAGCCACAGCCGGTTGAGCGGGCCGAGCAGACGCGGATAGACCAGCGCCACCAGCAGGAAGGCGGCCGCCAGCGGCAGCGCCCAATGCCATCCGGCACCGCTCCGCCACAGCGAGATCGCGCTCACGATGGCGAAGAAGCCCGCGAAAACGAACCCGAAACCACGGTCGGAGCCCGCCTTGACGTGCTCCTCTCGCGAAAAGTCCTCATGAAGCTGGCTGGTCGCCATTTGCAACGCGCTGGACTGTCCGGACAGGGGCCCCTAAGTCACTGATCCCAATCGACAAGTCAATTGGGACCAGCGAGGCCAGCGGGGGGAAGCTATTCCGCGGCCGGTGCAGCGAAGCGGTGGGCCAGAAGCGCCGTCAGCGTCAACCGCCAAACCGCCGTGGCCCGCTCGACGCTGAGACCATCCCGGCGACGCAGCACGACCCAGGCATCGAGGGACAGGGCGGCGCCAATCGCGTCGGCCAGTTCCTCGCGGGCCGGTTCGCTCAGGACGGCGAACTCAGGCGCGAACGCCTCGAAAGTGGCGTCGCGCAACTCGCGCTTGGACGCCAGCCCGCGCTCGATCAGCGCCGGATGACCGGCGAACTGCCCGGCGGCGACGCGGAGCGGCACGATCTTGTCGAAGACTTCAGCCAGGTTCTGGACGACCGACGCGATGCGGACGGCCAGCGGACGGTCGCTCGGGCCCGGCGGCGGCACGACGAGATCCTGCCGGATCGAGTCCATGACAGTTACGAAAAGTGACTCAACATCGCCGAAATGCTGAAAAACCGACCGGACGGAGACATCGGCCCGCCTGGCGACCGCCACGACCGTGGGCGCCGTGCTGGTTTCGGTGATCATGGCCTTGGCCGCCGCGATCACCTTGCGGCGCGTCTCGACCGCGCGCCGATTGCGGCCATCGCTGTGGACCACCTTGGGCGCTTCTGCTTCGTCGTTACGCGCCACGGCATCGCCGCGCCCTACAAAGGCTGCTTCGCTCATTTCCGTGTTCCTAAACCGGAGTAGAGGCAATCGGTGGCCAATGGCCAAGCCGTCGCCTATGGAGGGCATCAGATAGGGGCCGAGTAGGGCAGGAACAAGGTAAAGACCGTCGCACCACCATGAATACGAGCCCTGCAAATACCCCTCGCGCCGTCCACTTGGACTTCGGCGGGGTCATCCTGAGCAGCCCCTTCGAGGCTTTCCAACGCTACGAAACCGAGGCCGGGCTTCCCAAAGATTTCATCCGCAGCCTGAATGCGCGCAATCCCGATACAAATGCCTGGGCAAAGATGGAACGGAGCGAGGTCTCCCTCGCGGGTTTCGTCGACCTGTTCGAAGCCGAAGCGCTGGCGCAGGGTCACAAGCTCGACGGCTGGCGGGTCCTGCAGTCGATAAGCGGCGACATTCGGCCGCAGATGGTGGAGGCGCTGCGCCGCTGCAAGGCAGCCTTCCGGGTGGCCTGCATCACCAACAACATGAAGGCGGGCGAAGGCCCCGGCATGGCGCGCAGCCCGGAAAAGGCCCAGGCCGTCGCCGACATCATGACGCTGTTCGAGCATGTCGTGGAATCGAGCAAGCTCGGCCTGCGCAAGCCCGATCCGCTCATCTACCGTCATGCCTGCGAGCTGCTCGACGTGCCGCCGGAGAGCTGCATCTATCTCGACGATCTCGGCATCAACCTGAAGCCGGCGCGCGCCATGGGCATGCGCACCATCAAGGTCGGCGATCCCGACCAGGCGATCGCCGAGCTGGAAGCGATGGTCGGCATTCCGCTCAGGGGCTGAACGGTGAAACGGGTCGCACGTCCGATCACCGCGAAATATCTCCAGAACGCCGCAGCCTTCTACCTCGAACGCTATCCCAGCACCGCCGAGGGCCTGCGCCGCGTCCTGAACAGGCGCGTCGCCAAGGCGAAGATGCTCGACGCGCCGATCATGGACGACGTCAAGCAGGCGATCGAAACCGTGGTCGCCAAGTTCGTCGATGCCGGCGTGATCGACGACAAGGCTTTCGCCCAGACCAAGGCGCGTTCGCTGCACCGGCGCGGCACGTCGAGCCGGGTCACCCGGCAGAAGCTGAAAATGGCCGGGGTCGGCGGCGAGACGCTCGACGACGCGATGCAGGGCCTCGATATCGAACTGGACGTGACGCCGGCGCAGCGCGAATGGCGGGCGGCCGCCGCCCTCGCCCGCCGCCGCCGGCTCGGCCCTTATCGTTTGGCCGAGCACCGCGCGGGCCATCGCCTGCGCGATCTCGCCACCATGGCCCGTGCCGGCTTCGCCTACGACATTGCCCGCAAGGTCGTCGATGCCGCCACGCCCGATGCGCTGGACGAAGGCTGAACGCCCGGCCATGGTTCAACCATGACGATCACGATCTGGCACAATCCACGCTGCAGCAAATCGCGCGAGACCCTCGAGCTCCTTCGCAAGAAAGGCGTCGAGCCTGCGATCCGGGAATATCTAAAACAGCCGCCGAGCAAGGCCGAGGTCGAGAAGCTGATCGATCTCGTCGGCGGCGCTCCGCATGACCTCATCCGCGACGGCGAGCCGGAGTTCAAGGCGCTTGGCAAGAGGAAGGCCGACCTCGGCAAGGCTGACATCGCCAAGGCGATCGCCACCCATCCGGTCCTGCTGCAGCGGCCCATCGTGGTGGCGGGCCCTCGTGCCGCGATCGGCCGGCCGCCCGAAGCGGTGTTGCCGCTGCTGAGATAGCACCATGGTCGGACGGATTCGCCTCTGGTCGGGCTACGTCCTTTTCTTCTATGTCGTCACGCATCTGCTCAATCACGCGCTCGGGCTGATCTCGTTGCGCGTGCTCGAGGCCGGCCGGACCTGGTTCGTCTTCATCTGGCACAACCCGGTCGGCCAGACCGTGCTCTACGGCGCACTGTTCACGCATTTTTGCCTGGCGCTGTGGTCGCTTTACCGGCGACGGACGCTCAGGCTTTCGCGCTGGGAATGGTCGCAATGGATCCTGGGCGCTTCGATCGTGCCACTGGGCGCGATCCACGTCGTCGGCACGCGACTCGCGCACGACCTCTACAATGTCGACGCAGGCTACCCCTGGGTCCTCGGCTCGCTCCTGGTCAGCGACTGGACCGGCATCGTCCGCCAGTTCTCGCTGCCTCTCGTCGTCTGGCTGCATGCCTGCATCGGCCTGCACTTCGCCTGGCGCCTCAGGTCCTGGTACCGCGCGTGGTTGCCGGTGCTCTACGCCTTCGCCTTGCTGGTGCCGATCGCCGGCATCGGCGGAGCAGGCATTGCGCTGCGCGATGTCGCCGAACTCGCCCAACGGCCCGGTTTCCTCGAAGAGCTCTTCGTGCGCGTGCACGTCCCGACGGCGGCCCAGATCGCCACGCTCCATTCGATCGCCAACGCGCTTCAGTTCATCGCGCTCGGCCTCCTCGCAGTACTCCTGCTGGCGCGCCCGGCCCGCACGCTTTGGGAGCGCCGCGGAGGCGTCGTTCACCTCAACTATGGCGAACGGCGCTCGGCCTCGCATGCGGCAGGGCTCACCGTTCTGGAGATGAGCCGCATCGCCGGCATTCCGCACGCCTCGGTCTGCGGCGGGCGCGGCCGCTGCTCGACCTGCCGGGTGCGCATCGGCGGCGAGGATCGGGCCAAGCTGCCGCCGGCCTCGGCGGAGGAGCAGAAGGTGCTCTCCCGTATCGGCGCGCCGGACAACGTGCGCCTCGCCTGCCAGCTTCGGCCGCCGCCGGGCCGCTACCGGGTGACGCCGTTGCTGCCGGCGTCGGCTGGCCCGGTCGAGGCCTATCGCCGCCAGCCGCAAGCCCATGGCGGCGAGCACTACGTCGCCATCCTGTTTGCCGACATCCGCGGCTTCACCTCGATCTCCGAGGGCAAGCTGCCCTATGACGTGGTGTTCCTGCTCAACCGGTATTTCCGGGCCACCGGCCACGCCATCGAGGCGGCCGGCGGCCGGGTCGACAAGTTCATCGGCGACGGCGTGATGGCGATCTTCGGTCTCACCAGCGATCCCC
>JAUXRT010000558.1 GCA_030681635.1 Reyranella sp. | reverse complement strand
CGTCGCCTCGGCGATGATCACGACGCCGATGTTGAGCGTGACCAGGACCATGAAGGTGTTGAGCACGTTGGGCAGGATGTGGGTCAGCATAATGCGCGGCGCCGAGCAGCCGCGCACCCTGGCCAGCGCCACGAAGTCGCGCTGCCGGAGCGACAGCACCTCGCCCCTGATGACGCGCGCGAAGCTTGCCCACAGCAACAGGCTGATGGCGATCACCAGCGTGCCGAAACCCTGGCCCATGGTAACGGCGAGCAGCAGGGCGAACAGGATGGCCGGAAAGGTGAAGGCCGCGTCGACCAGGCGCATCAGGATGCTGTCGACCGCGCCGCCGACATAGCCCGCGACGATGCCGACGGCGAGGCCGACGCCGCCGCCCGCGGTCAGCGCGAGCAGCGCCACCAGCAGGCTGACGCGCGCGCCGTAGATCAGGCGGCTCAGGATGTCGCGGCCGAAGGCGTCGGTGCCGAGGAAATACTTGTCGCTGCCGCCCGCCATCCAGGCCGGCGGCAACAGCTTGTCGCGCAACGTCTGGTCGATCGGCGAATAAGGCGCCAGCAGCGGCGCGAAGACCGCCATGATGACGATCGCCACGATGATCGTGATCGGTATCCAGGGCACGCGCGCGGTGCGCCTGAACCGCCCGGGAACCCTCGCTGGCCAGACAAGCCGCCACAGCGAGAGCCGCGGCGATACGGCGTCGGTCGAGGGTGGGCGTTCAGCGATGGCCATGGTCAGGCGAGCCGGATGCGCGGATCGACATAGGCATAGAGGATGTCGACGCCGAGGTTAATGGACAGAATCAGGATCGATTTCAGGATGATCACCGCCTGCAGCAACGGGAAGTCGCGGTAGATCACGGCCTCGTAGGTGAGGCGGCCGATGCCGGGCCAGGCGAACACGGTCTCGGTCACGATGGCGCCGGTGATCAGGTTGCCGACGAACACGCCCCACAGGGTGAGCACCGGGATCAGCGCGTTGCGCAGACAATGCTTCCAGATCACCGTGGCTTCGCTCAGTCCCTTGATGCGCGCGAGCTTGACGAACTCGCTCTCCATCACTTCCAGCATGGCCGAGCGCGTGATGCGCATGAAGCCGGCGACGAGGAACGTGCCCAGCGTGATGACGGGCAGAACATAATGCGACGGCCCCCCCATGCGCCCGGACGGCAGCCAGCCCAGCTCGACGCTGAAGACGAAGATCAACAGCACGCCCAGCCAGAAGCTTGGCATGGCGACGCCCAGCACCGCGACCGTGCCGGCCGCGCGGTCGAGCATGCCGCCGCGGTTGACCGCCGCCACCACACCCAAGGGGATGCCGAGCATCATGCCCAGCAGGATCGCCCACGGGATGAGCACGAGCGTGTTGGGCAGGCGGTCGAAGAAGGCCTCGGCCGCCGGCTGTTTCATGCGGATCGACATGCCGAGATCGCCGTGCATCGCCTTGCCGACGAAGATCGCATACTGGTCGAGAACCGGACCATCGAGGCCGAGCGTCTGGGTGAGTGCCGCGCGGTCCTCGGCCGTGGCGTCCTCGGGCAGCATCAGGTCGACCGGATTGCCGGTCAGCCGGCCCAGGAAGAACACGATCGTCGCCACCATGAAGAGCAGGATCACGCCCTGCATCAGGCGGCGCGCGATGTAACGCTTCATGGCGCGCGTGCCGTCGTCAGCGCCGGCCTCACTTCTTCCAGGGCTTCTGCTCCGGGCGCGGGATGCGCTCGAACACGTCGCCCAGCTCGTGCCGACCGGGGATCGGATTGAACTGGCCGACCTTCTTGGTATTGATCGCGTAGTAGCCCATGCCCTCGATGATCGGGATCACTGTCCAGGAATTTGCCGTGATCTCGACCATGCGGTCGGTCAGCGCCGTGCGCTTGTCCTTGTCGAGTTCGGCGCCCAGAGCCTGGTAGGTCTTCACGAAGTCCTGGCAGTCCTGGGGGCAGTTTTCCTTGTCGCCCAGGAGGCGCTGCGTGCTGTCGGGCGAGAAGGCGCCGTTGTAGCGCCACGGCGCGTCGGGCCGGCCGGCCGTGCGGTACATCGAGGCCCAGCCGATAAGCGGTGCCTGGTCGCCGCGTTCCATCGGCGCGAACGAGCCCCACTCGTAGTGCTTGAGCGTCACCTTGACGCCGACCTTGGTCCACATGTCGGCGATCGCGGTGCCGATATCGACCATGAACTGCGTGCCCGGCAGCGCCGTGTTGGCGAACTTCAGCTCGAAGCCGTTGGGATAGCCTTCCTCGGCCAGGATCTTCTTCGCCAGCACGGGATCGTAACGATAGGCCTCGGCCGCCCATTTCTCCCAACGGTCGGCGCTGAAATAGTCGGTGTAGCCGAAGGTCGAGAAGGGATACGGCATCCGCGCCTTGCCGTTCATGACATGCTCGATCACCTGCTTGCGGTCGATCGCCAGCGACAGCGCCTGCCGCACGCGCGCCTTGGCGATCGGCGAATCCTTCACCTCAGGCTTGTAGGTGCCCCAGAACTGGAAGATCGCCTGCATCGTGCCGGGCACCGACAGCACCTCCAGCCCGGCGCGCGAGGCGCCGAGCATGGCCTCGGGACCGATCGAGGCGATCGCCGCCTCGCCGGTGCGCACCATGGCCACGCGCGTGCTCTCCTCGGGGACCAGCAGCATGTGCAGGTCCTTGAAGTGCGGCGTGCCGCGCCAGTGCTTGGCGACGGCGGTGAATTCGATGCGGTCACCCGGCACGTTGCGCACGAACTTCCACGGCCCGCTGCCAATCGGCTTCTTGCGGAACTCCTCCTCGCCCACTTTCTCGATGTAGTTCTTGGGCATGATGGCACCCTCGGGCGCCACGGCGCGCGACAGGCTGGCCGGCAGGCCGATCTGCGGGCTGGTGGTGTTCACCTTCACCGTGAGCTCGTCGACCACTTCGATGCTCTTGATGGTGCGCTTCATCGTGGCCGCCGCGGCGGCGAGCGAGCCCGGCCCCATCTGGCGCTCGAGGCTGAACTTGACGTCGTGCGCGGTGAGCTTGTCGCCGTTGTGGAACGTCTGGCCCGGCCGGAGATAGAAGGTCCACGTGAGGCCGTCGGGCGAGAGTTCCCAACGTTCGGCGACGCCGGGACCGACGCCACCCTTCTCCAGGTTGAAGCCAACCAGCGAGTCGTACATGACCGCCTGGTAGACCGCATTGCCTGGCCGTCCTTCGAGGATCGGATCGAGCGTCTGGGCGCTGAGCGTTTCGACCGCGAAGACGAGCGTGCCTTTCTGGTCCTGGGCATGCAGCGGCGCCGTGGCGGCGATAGCCAGCGCGACGGCGAGCGTCGCGTTTCTCACGAGATGCCGGAGCATGAGTGACCTCCCTAAGGTCGACCGATCGTTGTTGGTTCTTGAGACTCAACTGACGTTGAAGCGACTATCCGTCGCGCCTCGAAAACTTGTCAATAGCAGTCGGACTGAAGCGGCCGATCCGTTCTGCGTGCCGGTCCCAAGGCGAAGTACATCCAGAATGGATGCGATTGCGGGAGCCCTGCCCGCCGTTGAACACAAGCCACCGGCCAGCAGGACGTCAGGACGAGCCTGTCATCAGGTTTGCTGGATCGCCGACAGGATCCAGTTGCCGCCGCGGCTGCGCAGGAAGGTCCAGATCTCCGTGGCCTCGCTGCGCGCCGTGTCGCTGCCGGCGACGATCTTGCCGTCGGCCAGCGTGCGGGTGACGTCGATCATGCTGAAGCGCATGGCCACGGTGGCATAGTCGAGGCTGGCTTCGCTCCAGGCCTCCGACAGGTCGCCCTGCTCGAGCTTCACCGCCTCGATCCTGTTCTCGACGCCGCGGCTTGCATTGGCCGACAGCTCTTCGGAGAAATAACCCAGCATCTCCGGCGTCGCGAGGCCGCGCAGCTTCGCGAGATCGCCCTTGCTGTACGCGGCCTGGACCCCGGCCAGCAGGGTTTCGAAGGCGGTGTAATCCTCGGCGGCGATGGCGAGTTGCGCCGATGCGCTGCCCGCCAGAGCGGCCGCACCGGTTCCGGCGCCAAGACCAAGACTTTGCCGGGCCATCAGCGGCTCGGCCGCCGGGGGCGTTGCAGCGGCATAGGCGTGAGCCGGGCCGGCCGCCTGCGCCGGGGCGCCGCTTCGCGCGCGCCACAGCCGGACGGCGAGATAGGCAAGCCCGCCGATCAACAGAAGCTGCACGAGCAGGCCCAGCATGCCAGACGCACCGCCGAGGCCGCCGGCAAAGCCGCCGCCGAACATCATGCCGATCAGGCCGGCGCCGAGCATGCCGCCCATCAGGCCGGAGAGGAACGGGTTGCGCGACATGAAGCCACCGGGCTGCGCTGCGGCAGACGCCGGGGTAGCCGCCGCCGGCTTTTGCGCCGGTGTCGTGCTGCGTTCCACGGGCTTCGCGGTCGGTGCGGTCTGCGTGGGTTCGGGTGCCTGGTTGGTCTTGCCGCCGCGGCTGCCGGAACTCCCGCCCGCACCGGCACGGGCATCGGCCGGGGATGACGCCAGGAACGGCGCCACGATGATGAGAGCCGCAATGACTGCGAGCCAACGATTGTTCTTCATTTTTTGAGCATCCCTGTGCGAGGCCCCATCAAGTCGGGCCACCGATTATTTTTTTAGGCCAACGGCTGCCATGTTAGGGCCAAAGGGCCGTCGTTCAAGGCGTCGGCAGCCCTATAACAATATATATACCCGCTCAGACCAGGACGGGTTCGGAGCCGACAATGGTCGTGCGGTGCATCACGCGGCGCTCGCCGGGATCGTGCGGGGTGACGGCGTGGACGGTGCAGCGGTTGTCCCACATCAAGACGTCGTCGGGCTCCCAGACATGCCGGTACATGTACTGCGGCTGGGCCGCGAATTCCGACAGCTCCTCGATCAGCTTTCGCGCCGAGGCCTCGTCGAGGCCCTCGACCGCGTCGTTGTAGATCGAGCTGATGTAGAGCGACCTGGCACCGGTCACGGGATGGCGCCGCACCATCGGGTGCCAGACGGGCGGCATCGCGGCCTGTTCCTCGGGCGTCGGCGGCGGCGAGCCCACCAGCCGGTGCAGCATGCTGAAGTCGTGCCGCGCCCGGCGGCCCTCGACCTGGCGGCGCAGGCTTTCCGGCAGGTCGTCGTGGACCTTGTACATGTTGATGAATTGCGTGATGCCGCCGGTGCGGCTGATTTCGATGCCGTGCAGCAGCGAGCCGACGCTGGGCATCGGCCGGTAGCTCGAATCGGTGTGCCACATCCGCGATGAGGAGAGCTGCTTCTGCGACGGCGCTGAGGGCGCCATCAGGCGGTTCTGGTCGTCGACATTCGAGACCAGGAAGATTTCCTTCACCCGGTCGGAACGTAGATGAAGCGATGTCTGGTGGAAGATCTCCGGTTCGCCAAAATGGCGGGTGAAGGCCACATGCTCCTGGTCGGTGACACGCTGGTCGGGAAACACCAGGACCAGGTGCTTCATCCAGGCGTCGCTCACGGCCTGGACCGTTGCCGCGTCCAGCGGCCGGCGCATATCAACCCCGCGGATTTCAGCACCGAGTGCAGGGTGACGAGGGGTGACGGTGATCGTCATGATGGCCGCCGATGGTAGACTTCCCAGAGCATTGGACAAGGGGCAGGAACGATGGATTTCACAGGTAAGGTTGCCTTGATCACCGGCGGCGGCAACGGGATCGGCCGCGCAGCATCGGTCGGCTTTGCCCGGCACGGTGCCAAGGTGGTGGTGGTCGACCGCGATGGCGCGGCAGCGGAGGCGACGGCGGGCATCATCCGCCAGAACGGCGGCGAGGCAACGGCGGTCATCGCCGACGTCACCAAATCCGACGACGTAAAGGCCTACGTGAAGGCGGCGATCGACAAATTCGGGCGGATCGACTGTTTCTTCAACAATGCCGGCATCGAGGGAAAGCTGGCGCCGACGGCCGAGTATGACGAGGCGATGTTCGATGCCGTGATCGGGGTCAATTTGAAGGGCGTGTTCCTGGGGTTGCGCCACGTCCTGCCGGAAATGATCCGCCAGGGCAGCGGCGCCGTGGTCAACACCGCCTCGGTCGCCGGCCTGGTCGGCTCGCCCGGCATGCCGGCCTACGTGGCCTCGAAGCATGCCGTGATCGGTCTCACCAAGGCTTCGGCCGGCGAAGTCGCCCGCCAGGGCATCCGCGTCAACGCGGTATGCCCGGGACCGGTCGATACCCGCATGATCCACGACCTGGAGAAGCAGATCGACCCCGGCAATCCCGCCGCGGTCAGTGCACGCTACCAGGCCGCGCTGCCGAGCGGGCGTTACTCGACGGTGGAGGAAATCGCCAACATGGTCCTGTTCCTCTGCTCGGACCTCGCCGCCAACACGACCGGCGGCCAGTTCGTCGTCGACGGCGGCCGGACGGCGACGGGCGGCGCGGCGACCAGCCAGGTCGTGCGCCCTTGACGCTGGGGAGACGCCGGGCCCAGATAAGACCAACCTACATAACAAGTCCCTTCGCTGGAGGAACATCATGGCCATCACGCTCGAGCAACTGAGCACCGACATCCGCGCCGCCC
Source organism: Reyranella sp. (assembly GCA_030681635.1). Lineage (GTDB taxonomy): Bacteria > Pseudomonadota > Alphaproteobacteria > Reyranellales > Reyranellaceae > Reyranella. Next base: position 1,935 of record JAUXRT010000558.1, on the reverse strand, counting down.
TGAAGGCGGACGCCGGCCCCGCCGGCAAGCAGGCGATCTGCAAGATCGTCGAGAAGGTGCTGCGCGACGAGGATTTCGTCGCCAAGCATCTCACGGCCGAGCAGTGCAAGCCGCGCAAGGTGCTCTACGAGGATCCGGAGCTGGGCTTCTGCATCTGCGGCCATGTCTACGAGAAGCCCGCGCATGGCGCGCCGCACGATCACGGCCCGAGCTGGGCGATCTACGGCCTCGCGGTCGGCGACACCGAGATGACCGACTGGCGCATCGTGAAGAAGGGCGAGGGCGAGGCCCCTGCCCTGGTGACGCCGGAGAAATCCTACGTGATGCGGCCGGGCGACGCCCATTTCTACGATGTCGGCGTCGTCCATTCGCCCAAGCGCGACGGGCTCACCAAGCTGGTGCGCATCGAGGGCGAGAACCTGGACCGCATCAAGCGCTCGAACATCAAGGCGGCCGAAACGGCGACCCAGGCCGCGTGAGGGCGCCATGAGCGACCTGGCGGAACGTCCGCCTCCCGGTGTCGTGCTGGTCGAGGACCACGAAGCCGGGCCGTTTGCCGAGACCGTGCGCAGCGGCGTGCATGTGCTGCGCGCCGACGAACCGGCAGCGAATGGCGGCAACGACTCCGGCCCCGACCCCTACAGCTATCTGCTCGCGGCGCTCGGCGCCTGCACCGCGATGACACTGCGCATGTACGCGCGCCAAAAGAAATGGCCGCTCGAAAAGGTGCGCGTGGTGCTGAAGCACGACAAGATCCACGCCGCCGACTGCGCAACCTGCGAGACCAAGGAAGGCAAGGTCGACCGGATCGAGCGGTGGATCGAGCTCGACGGCCCGCTCAGCGACGAACAGCAGAAGCGGCTTCTGGAGATTGCCGATCGCTGCCCGGTGCACCGCACCCTGACCTCGACGATCGTGATCACGACACGCCTCGAAGGCGCGCGCTGAGACCCAGGCGCCCTACTCCAGCACCTTCGGCGGCTTGTAGAGCGGGAAGCCGTTGAACGGCTTCGACCTGTTGTGGTCTGGCACTTCGTAGAAGCTCGACTTGCCGTAGTTGTGCAGGCCGCCGTCGACGCGAAGCGAGATGCCGGTGACGTAGGCCGCCGCATCGCTCAGCAGATAGACGATGGCGCCGGCGATCTCCGATTCGGTGCCATGGCGCTTCAGCGGGATGCGCTTCTTGACGCCGCGCAGCACGTCATGCGCCTTCTCCGGATAGCGGTCGAAACCCGACGAGGCGATGAAGCCGGGAATGACCGAATTGACTCGCACGCCCGCGTGCGCCCATTCGACCGAGGCGGTGTAGGTGAAATTGGTCTGGCCGGCACGGGCAGCGCCGTTATGGCCCATGCCGGGCATGCCGAGCTCGAAGTCGGCGCCGACGTTCACGATGGCGCCGCCGTGCTGCTCCATCCAGCCGAGATAGACCGCCTTCGACACCAGGAAGGTCGCGGTCATGTTGTTGGCAACCACGGCGTTCCAGCCGTTGAGCGAGATGTCCTTGAGCTCGGCCGGAAATTGCCCGCCGGCGTTGTTCACCAGACCGTCGATACGGCCGCCCCAGGCGAGCACGCCGTCGATCGCGGCCTTGACCTGGGCCTCGTCGCGCAGATCGGCCGCAAAGGTGTAGGTCCCGGCATCGCCGAGTTCCTCTTTCACCCGGTCGAGCTTCTCCGGAGTGCGCCCGATCAGCGCCAGCCGCGCGCCGAGCGACTTCAATTCGTGGGCGGTACAGCGGCCAAGACCCGAGCCGCCGCCGGTCACGACGACGGTGCGGCCGGCGAACAGATTTGGGCGGAAGACGGAGTCGTAGGACATGGAGCCTTCACCAGAGAAAGGAACCTTAGTCGCGTAGCGCGCGCTGGCCGAGGTGGCGCTGCAGCAGGCGCATGAGGGCAAAGCCGGCCTGAAGGGTGATGCCGAAGAACAGGA